>JBARHQ010000141.1:0-4042 GCA_049799315.1 Thermodesulfovibrionales bacterium
GCTCGAAGACATGCTTCGATATCGCGGAGACTTTCCCGATATGTCAGTTGAGCAAAGGCCATGCACAGGTATTGGTCGAGACAGGTAAAGCTTCTGACATTGTTGTTTCCCTGGTATCGGGCAACAGAGCGTCGAAATGTATGCAGTGGCATGAAGTCCATGGCCTGTGTAAATATTAGCTTGCCAGTAAACATGATTCGTCTCCTTCCGGGTGTTCCCGGAACGATGACGCACTGGCTGAAAATATTTCAAGTCGGTAACAGGTCGTAATGTCATTTTTATGTTATTCTTTCAATAAGTTATGTCGGTTTATGCAAAAAACAGTCGGACACTAGTGAGTATAATTATATTTTTATATAGTTTAATTATATTTAATGGCAGGTAGCTTGTCAATATACTGATTACGCGTATCCTATTCTCCCAGATACGCGTGTTTGACTTTCTCGTTGTTCAGGAGTTCATCACTTTTTCCGTGGAGGGTGATCGCACCACTTTCGAGCACATAGCCCCGGTGGGAGAGCTTCAATGCTGCCTTTGCGTTCTGCTCGACCAGCATCACGGTGACCCCTCTCGCATTGATTTCATGGATAGTTCTGAAGATCTTCGAGACCATTATCGGCGCAAGCCCGAGCGAGGGTTCATCCAGGATCAGGATCTCAGGGTCTGACATCAACGCCCTTCCAATGGCAAGCATCTGTTGTTCCCCACCGCTGAGGGTCCCTCCGTACTGCCGTGTCCTCTCCTTAAGGATCGGGAATAGGCCGAAGACCGTCTCAAGCGACTGGGCCACATTGCCCCTTTCGAGGAAGGCCCCCATCTGCAGATTTTCGAGCACAGTCAGTTTCGGGAATATCCTTCTGCCCTCGGGCACATGGCTGACGCCCATCTCAACGACCCGGTGGGGGGCCTCGCCCGAGATGTCAACTCCGTTCAGCAGTACCTTGCCCTCAGCAGGCTGCAGCACGCCGGATATAGTCATGAGGCAGGTTGATTTGCCGGCACCATTGCTGCCGATGAGCGATACAATCTCGCCCTTGCCGATCTCAAGATCAATGCCCCTGAGCGCATTAATCGGCCCGTAGAAGGTATGTATATTCTCAAGTTTCAGCATAAAGGCTTAATCAGAGTCCATCCATAAAGTCGCCGAGTCAGAAGGATTCCCGACGCGCTTCACTTGCGGGAATGACAGCCTTTTTTGTGATACAAATATTTTAGGTGCAATCATTAATCAGTCTCCTTGCCGAGATAGGCCTCGATCACCAGAGGATCGTTCCTTATATCTGCAGGCGCTCCCTCAGCAATCTTCACCCCGTGGTCAAGCACCACAACTCTGTCGGAGATGCCCATCACCACCTTCATGTCATGTTCTATCAGGAGGACCGTCTTTCCCATGCACCTGAGGTTGCTGATCAGGGTCATCATGCCATCAGTCTCCTGCGGATTCATGCCGGCTGTTGGTTCATCGAGCAGAATTATTGAGGCCCCGGTCGCCAGGGCCCGCGCGATCTCGATCCGGCGTTGGGCGCCGTACGATAGGCTGCCCGAAATCTTGTCTGCATATTGTTCAAGCCCCAGGAGTTCAAGATACTCGAACGACTTTTCCCGCACTACTTTTTCATCACGCCTGAATGACGGCGACCTCAGAAGTGAGGCCATCAGGCCATAGCGTATCATCGCGTGCTGGGAGACCATCACATTTTCGATCACTGTCATCTCACGGAACAACCTGATATTCTGAAATGTCCTTGCAATTCCGCGCCTGTTAATCCCGGCCGGAGAAAGCGCCGAGATGTCCTTGTCTGCAAGGAGGATGCTTCCCCTCGTCGGCTTCATAAAGCCGGTGAGGCAATTGAAGAGCGTTGTTTTTCCCGCGCCGTTCGGCCCGATGATGCTCAGAATTATCTCGCCCCGCACCGAAAAACTTATCTCTTCGATCGCCCTGATCCCCCCGAAATGTTTTGAGAGAGCCCTGACCTCAAGAAGATGCATTGCGCCCTCCGAAAAGCCCCTGGGGCCGGAAGACCATCAGGAAGACAAGTCCGCAGCCGAGGGCCAGCATCCGGTACATTTGGACCTCACGCAGCATCTCAGGGAGAAAAACCAGGACGACCGCACCGATGATGACACCGACAATGCTGCCGAGCCCCCCGATAATTACCATGCAAAGGATCAGGACCGACTCCATAAACGAAAAACTCTCGGGCGAGACAAACCGCATCTTGGCCGCAAAAAGGCTTCCGGCAAGCCCGGCCCAGAAGGCTGCAAACGAACAGGAGTAAAGCTTGTACATGGTCGTGTTGATACCCATGGCAGCAGAGGCGATCTCATCCTCTCTGATAGCAATCCAGGCCCGGCCGGTCTTCGAATCCTCAACACGCCTCATCACCGTGACCGCAATGATCACGAACCCCAGGACAAGATAGTAGTAATGTGAAAGCCTGTCAATCGGCAGGTGGAAGATATGGGGCGGTGCGATGCCGGATATCCCGTTCGGTCCCCGGGTAAAGCTGTCCCAGTTGTTCAGGATCAACCGGACAATCTCCCCGAACCCCAGGGTGACAAGGGCAAGATAGTCTCCCCTCAGGCGCACAGCAGGCGCCGCAAGCAGAAACCCCGCCGCCGTCGCGAGCAATACAGAGACCGGAAGCGCAGACCAGAAACCCATCCCCGCTTTTGTATTCAGCAGGGCGTAACTGTACGCGCCAATGGCATAGAAGGCCACAAATCCAAGATTCAGCAGGCCGGTAAATCCGACGACCACATTCAGGCCAAGCGCAAGGATAATATAGATGCCTGCGATGACCGCAATATCGATGATATAGTCCTGGGCCACAAACGGCATGATCACCACCGCCAGCAACAGGAGCCCTCCGAGCCACCTGCCCCGGGGAAGGTATTGCTGCACCCCTGCAAAAAGCGGCGTCAGCTTCCTTATTCCCCTCAGCAGTAAATAGGAAAAGGGGATGGCAACGGCCAGCGCTATAAAAAGAACTACAGCGGCCTTAAGCCCCCTGAATGGCAAAAAAAGCAGCGACAGCCAGAGGGCCATCCCCAGAGAAAGCATCATCCGGGACACTGTTGACTTTGCCCTGATCATATCTTCTCCTCGGACCTCCTTCCGAGCAATCCCTCGGGCTTCACCAGGAGGATGAGGATAAGGACAACAAACGCATAGGCGTCTTTGTACTCAGATGAAATATAGCTGGCACCAAAGCTTTCGACAAGCCCCAGCACAATACCGCCGAGCATGGCCCCCGGAATACTGCCGATGCCCCCCAGGACCGCAGCGGTAAAGGCCTTGATACCCGCTGAATAGCCGATCGAATAATTCACCAGGCCATAGTACATAGCCACCATGATGCCGGCAACAGCGGCAAGCCCCGACCCGATAATAAACGTCACGGATATGACCCGGTCTATATTGATGCCGACCAGTGACGCCATCACCTTGTCCTGGGCCACGGCTCGCATTGCCTTGCCGGTCTTTGTCTTCATGACAAAAAGGTGGAGCATGACCATGATCAGGCTCGATACCGCAATGATCGATGCCTGCAAATAGGTCACCCGGGTCGAAAACAGTTCAAAGCCGGCATTCCCGATGACCGACGGAAAGACCTTGTCTGACGTACCCTGCGTAAGCATCACATAATTCTGCAGAAATATCGAAACCCCGATCGCGCTGATCAGGGGGCTCAGGCGCTGAGCATTCCGCAGAGGCTTGTAGGCGATCTTTTCGATCGTGAGGCCGTATGACGCACAGAAAACGATCGTCAGGGCAAAGACAAGGAACAGCGACAGGGGCAGGCTAAAGGCCGTCAAGCCGATTGCGGTGAAGAAGCCCAGCAGGATGATACCGAGATAGGCCCCGAGCATATAAATCTCGCCATGGGCGAAATTGATCAGTTCGAGGATGCCATAGACCATGGTGTATCCCAGAGCAATCAGGGCATAGACATTACCGAGCGTTAGGCCATTGATCAACTGCTGAAGAAACACAGAAGATATTAACAGAAACCCGGCTATTTTTCAAAAACCAGCATAA
>JBARHQ010000142.1:0-10073 GCA_049799315.1 Thermodesulfovibrionales bacterium
TCTACACCAAATTGGTTCCGTGTCCCTCCTCCGTTAGGGTCTATGTGGCAGAGGACGCAGTGGCTTATGGACCCCGCGCTGGGATAAACCGCATTGAATGCGGCAGTTCCTGTGGTCAGATAGCTTCCATATGCATGTGCCGAGCCGTACCCGGCCAGGACCATGACTGCACCAAAGAATAAAACGATAAGTCTTTTCATACTTCCTCCTATGAAGGTGTTTAATTATTGAGTCTGCTTATGCAGACCCTTCAAGGTAACCAGTAATTGAGCCCACCCCTGTGGACTCTTTTTTTGAAACAAACTGACTTCTAAGTAATTATTAAAGTTATTTAACATAGTGTTTTGTATGTTTATGTTACCTGATGGTTTTTCCGGAGTCCAGTTAAGTTTTCTTCATAAGAGAGGAATGGTGTGTGTCCGGTCCTGCGTATGATTTATCTCATATACAACCAGTCTGTTTCGGACTAAAATAGAAGCATGTTAAAGGAAAGTTGTCCAGGAAGCAGCGAAATAAGAAACCCGCATCCCGAGGAGATCGAGTGCATCTGGTGTTCTGCAAAAAACGAGATCTGGTCGGATGAGCCTGATATGAATTGCAAGGGTTGCGGCAAGCAGATAAGCCGGGACATGGCCACGACGTGTATCCAGTGGTGTCCCGCGGCCAAGGAGTGCGTCGGCGCAGAGAAGTACGAGCGACTAATGAGAGTCCACAATAAGGCTGCTAAATAAGACTTTAGTAAATAAGACAGCCTGATAATTTTCTATTATTTAAAGAAAAAGCCCCTTCTCAGGAAGGGGCTTTTTTGTGCCTTAACGGGGATATCCTTATATCAAAGGAAGATTGTTTTAGGCTCGGTTGACCCTGACAGCCTTGGGACCCTTGGGCCCGTCCTCTACTTCGAATGTCACTTCCTGGCCTTCAGCAAGCGTCTTGAAGCCGTCTGACTGGATTTCTGAATAGTGGACGAATACATCGCCGCCGCCGTCCTTTGTAATGAAACCAAATCCCTTGGCCTCATTAAACCACTTTACTGTTCCCTTCTCCATGCTACTGACCTCCTGAAAAAAAGTTTAGAGTGTTTCAGCGTCTGTCCATAAAAAAAGCCGCAAAGCTCAAAGTCTTTGCGGCTCATCATTACGACAAAAACTTCTGAAACTGTATTTTTATATCATAGCGAATGGAAAAAAGCAAGCAATTTCATGTTCCGGTATAATAAGACGTTATGGCAAGCATTGAACAGGATATCCTGAAGTCGGAAGGCCCGGCCAGCCGCCGGAAGTGGCTTGTCGTCCTTGTACTGCTCTGCGCCGTGCTGGGAGTAGCGGGCGGCTTTGTTTCCTGGACGCTGCTCGACCTGCCAAAGGTTAACGCGATCGAAGAATATGTGCCGAGCGAATCTTCCAAGGTCTATTCGAGCGACGGGAAACTCCTGGCGGAATTCTACTATGAGCGCAGGACCTTTGTTCCCCATTATAAAATCCCCGAGCAGGTCAAGGAGGCTTTTGTTGCGATCGAGGACGCCCGGTTCTACCACCACCCTGGGGTTGATCTGATCGGCATTGTTCGTGCTCTTGTCCATGACATAAAGGCCGGGGGAATGGTCCAGGGCGGTTCGACCATCACGCAGCAGCTTGCGAAGATGCTTTTTCTGAAGCCTGAAAAATCTTTTGCCCGGAAGCTCAAGGAGGCGGCGATCTCGATCCAGATAGAAAAAAGGTATACCAAGGACGAGATCCTCGGCATATATCTTAATCAGACATATTTCGGGACGCGTTCCTTCGGGATCGAGGCTGCGAGTCAGACGTATTTCGGAAAATCGGTCGGTGATCTGACGGTGGGTGAGGCGGCCCTCCTGGCGTCTCTGCCGAAGGCGCCGTCACAATACTCGCCTTTCAGGAATGCTGACAGGGCAAAGGAGCGTCGTTCAATAGTCCTTGCTGCCATGCGAAAACAGAAGTTCATCACTGAAGAACAGTACCAGAAGGCCCTGACCGAACCTGTCCCTGCAAAACCGCATTTCAGAAAGTATGAGGCCCCGTATTTTGTCGAGATCCTGCGTCAGAGGCTGGAGCATAAGTTCGGTCCGGAGATCTATACCGCCGGATACAAAATATACTCTTCGATTGATTTCAGACTTCAGAAGATCGCGGAGGAGGCACTCGAAAACGGGCTTATCAATATCGAGAAGCGGGTGAAGCCCGGAATGCAGGCGGCCCTGGTTGCCGTTGACCTCAGGACAGGACATATCCGGGCCATGGTCGGTGGCTTCGATTTCTGGGACAACCAGTTCAACCGGGCCACTCAGGCCCTGCGGCAACCAGGGTCTGCGTTTAAGCCTTTCGTCTATCTCACCGCACTTGAAGACGGGATGACTGCCGATGACACGGTGGTTGATAGCCCGATATCATTCAAAGGCGCCCGTCCCGGGCAGATGTGGACACCGAAGAACTATGACGGCAAGTATAACGGTACGGTAACGCTCAAGACAGCACTCTCCCGCTCCCTGAATGCTGCGACCGTCCGGCTTGCCAGCAGAGTCGGGCTCGATAGCGTGATCCTCACAGCCCGCAGGCTGGGCCTGACAACCGAAATTCAACCCTATATGCCGATAGTCCTTGGCGCATCTGACGTGACGCTTATCGAGATGGTCAGTGCGTATTCTGCCTTTGCTACCGGCAAAAAGGCTGCTCTTATCCCCTATGAACGTATCGATAACAGGGACGGTATCGTGGTTGAGGAAGTCCGGCCCCTGATTGAAGATATCCTTGAGGAGGGGGTTGTGTCAGAGCTCAAGAAGATGCTCAGGGCGGTCGTGACCGAGGGGACTGCAGTCAGGGCAAAATCGCTCGGCAGGGTGGTATATGGCAAGACCGGAACAACAAATGATTATACTGATGCCTGGTTCATAGGCTTTGACGACAGGCTGGCAGTCGGCGTCTGGGTGGGACGGGACGACCACACGCCGATCGGTCGAAGGGAAACCGGCGCCTCGGCCGCCTTACCGATCTGGATAGAATTCATGAAACAGGCTGAGTAGAGAGAAAGGGCCGGAAGACCGCTGCGGGTAAAACGTCGGGTCAATCTGGTAAAATATCGCTTACGAACCACCATGGAAGATCTCTACAATATTAAATTGCCGGTATTCGAAGGACCGATGGACCTTCTCCTGCACCTGATCAGGGAGAACAAGGTTGACATCTATGACATCCCGATAGCGCTCATCACGCATCAGTACCTTGAGTATCTTGATATGATGCGCGATCTTGACCTCGAACTCGCCGGGGATTTTCTTGTCATGGCAGCGACACTGATCCATATAAAGTCGCGCCTGCTTCTGCCGGTTGAAGAGACAACAGAAGAGGAACAGATGGAGGACCCGCGGCTTGAGCTTGTCCAGCGGCTTCTCGAGTATCAGGCATACAAGGATGCAGCGTCTATCCTCAGGGAGAAGGAAGACGATGCCCTTAAATTCTATAAAAGGCCTCCCCTTGAAGAAGACGGTGAGGAGGCCGGGCTGGAGCAGGAGCCGTATCTCTTTGATGTCTCGATCTACGATCTCCTTGCCGCCTTCAGAAAGATGCTGGAGGCTGCGCCTCCTGAAGTCCGCATGATAACGAGGGAGACCCTGACGGTCAAGGACAGGATGTCGACGATCGTGGAGATGATCGAGCATGCCGATAGTATCAGGTTCGAAGAGGTTTTTAAAGGTAATGTGACCAGGACCCAGATGATCGTGACATTTCTTGCGATGCTCGAGCTCCTGCGGCTGGGACTTGCGCGGGTCTATCAGGAGAAGGAGTTCGGATCCATCTGGATCATCAATCCGCAGAGACATGAAGAGACCGCTGCAGCGTCAGAGCAGGTGCCGGCCTGAATCCGGCTTAAGACGGCTTAAAAGGGCTTCGTCGGCTCTGCATCAAGAATCTCTCTGATCCTGCTGGCGAGTTTTTCCGGAGACAGCGGCTTCTGAATCAAGGCATTTCCGGAGTCAAGTATCCCGTGGCGGAGGATTGTTTCGTCGGCATACCCGGTCATAAAGAGGACCCTGATATCCGGCCGCAGCACTTTTATGGTGTCGGCCAGTTCCTTGCCATTCATTCCCGGCATAATCACATCGGTAAGCAGCAGATCGATCCTGTCCTTGTATTCCTTGATGAACCTGAGGGAAGCTTCTCCATCTGCCGCGCTGAAGATCGTGTATCCCAACGGTTTGAGCGTATCGATGATCAGGCTCCGGATCGAGGGTTCGTCTTCGGCGACGAAAAGGGTTTCTGTGCCCCGGGCCAATGGGAGGAATGCTCTGGAGTGGACATCGGCAATCTCCTCAGTGGTTGTCGGCAGATAGATCTGAAATGCGGTACCCTTTCCCGGCTCGCTTTTCAGGTAAATATATCCGTTGTGCTGTTTGATGATACCATAGACAGTAGCCAGGCCAAGTCCGGTCCCCTTGCCTTTTTCCTTGGTCGTGAAGAAGGGCTCAAAGACCTTCTCATGTATCTCCCGCGGCATGCCGATGCCGGTGTCGGTGACCTCAATCATGACATAACTGCCGGGAGAGATACCCGGCCGCTCCAACAGGTCGTTCTCTTCAATCACGCTGTCCGCGGTTTTTATCGTCAGAAGACCTCCGAGCGGCATGGCGTCCCTGGCATTGACCGAGAGGTTGAGAAGGATCTGTTCAATCTGACCAGGGTCAGCCAGTACATTATGCACCGGCTGATTTACCTGCAATGCCAGCGTGATATCCTCGCCGATCATCCGTGTAAGCATTCGGGACACGTTCTCGACAACAGAGTTCAGGTTGACGGGCTTCAGCTCAAGCACCTGTTTGCGGCTGAAGGCCAGCAACTGTTTTGTCAGTTCGGCGGCGCGGTACCCTGAGTCCCTGATGATCCTGATATGATCGAGGGAAGGGCTGTCTTTCGGAAGCCTGTTGAGCGCAATCTCGCTATAGCCGATGATTGCTGAAAGGATGTTATTGAAGTCATGGGCAATACCGCCGGCCAGCCGGCCGATGGAATCCATCTTCTGTATCTGCAGGAGCTGGGTCTGCAGCCGCTTCTGCTCGTCTTCTGCCATTTTCTCTGCCGTGATGTCCTCGACAAAAATGAGTGCTGATTTGTTGCCGTTAATGTCGAGCGGGATGCCGGAGAAATTGCGTGTTGAGTGTTTTTTCCCATAGTATGATATGTACTCGACCGGACCAAGGGTGAAGGGGTGTCCGGTTATGGCAGCCCTGATCTTTACATCCAGGCCGGCTGTTTTATAACTCGGGAGTTCAAAGACGTTCACTCCGATAAATTGTTCCGGCAGATCACCGCTGATGGCGAGCATCGCGGGATTGGCATAATCGACGATCCCCTCACTGCTGACCGTATAGATTCCCCAGGGGGCCTTTTGAAGGATACCCCTGGTAATTTCAAAGGCATCGTGTATTTCTTGTTCAGCCTTCTTCTGCTCTGTTATATCGTGCACCACATGAATCAGACCGGTAACATCCCCACGTACATCGACACGCGGGATTGCCTTAATTTCCAGATATTTCTTCAGGTGAGGTTCGTAGATCTGGACGCTTGATGAAATGCCTGTCTGAAGTGTCCGGCAGCCCGGACACCCCTCGGTCGGACACGGGACTCCATGGTAACATTCAAAACACTTCCGCGGAGAAGTCGTCAGTTCAGGAAGGCCCAGCAGTGCCTTCGCTGCCTTATTGAAACGGGTTATCGTAAAATCCCGGTCATGGATCGTGATAGCGTCACTGATGATATCGAAGGTCTCACTCCAGTCGTCGGATATTTTTTTTAGCTCATCCTGCATGCGCTGCCGTTCCCAGGCCTCGGCGGTCAGGTGCGAAATGGCCTTGTTGAGCTTAGCCGTTTTTTCGTCGATCAGTTCATTCAGGTGCTCTGTATGCTGTTTCAGATCGAACTGGAGCGAAAGTTCATGGACCAGGCTCCTGTGGCTGAAGTATCTCAGCACCAGCCCGGTCCCGAATATCGCGATCATAAAAAAGTTGGCGGTGAAGAATTCACGTCCATTGGTAACAGTGTCAAAAAGCAGAATCGGGACAAGGTATACCAGATAGATGGACCCCGCGTTCAGCAGATGATAGGGGAGAGGCGCGGGCAGGAAGCTGAAGACGCAGATGCCCAGGAGGATCAGTCCGGGATAATAGATTGATGCATGTCCTCCCAGTTGCAGTACCATCAGCTCGATCGAAACGGCTGACACTATAATTGAAAGGTATCCCAGCGCCTTGATCTGGACCTCACCGTGAAACTTTTTTGAAAGGGGTATGCAGGAGAAAAGGACAAGCGCGGTGGCGACCCTGTAGGCAAGGAAACGCCAGTAATTCTCGGGAGTTACAACGTAGTCCAGAAAACTCAGCAGAAGGAAGAGTATGCCACCGACGACGAGTATGCGGGGGAGCCATGTTCTGAGGAGCCGGTCAAGGCTGTCCCTGATATATTGGTCTCTGCTCGTATCATTAGGATCCCCGATCATCATTTTCATTATAGTATTATTCAGGCATTCCTGCAATAGCGTCTGCTTGATTTTAAAAGAGATGCGGTGGTAATTTATAGGCTATGGCCAAAGACTATAAAGATACACTCAATCTTCCCCAGACCGACTTTCCGATGAAGGCGAACCTTGCCCAGCGTGAGCCTGAGATGCTGAAGGACTGGGAGGAGATCGGCCTATATGAAAAGATGCTGCAGCAGAATAAGAGGACAGGCAAAAAATACATCCTCCATGACGGTCCGCCCTATGCAAACGGTCACATTCATATGGGGCACGCACTTAATAAAATACTTAAGGATATAATAGTTAAGTATAAGACAATGAATGGTTTTTATGCTCCGTATATCCCGGGGTGGGACTGTCACGGCCTGCCGATAGAGCTCCAGGTCGACAAGAACCTCGGCGACAAAAAAGACAGTGTCGATATCATCGACAAACGCCGGCATTGCAGGGAATACGCCACTGAGTTTGTGGATATCCAGCGCGAGGAGTTCAAGCGGCTCGGCGTGTTTGGCGATTGGGCGAGACCGTACCTGACCCTGACCTATGGTTATGAGGCGTCGATCGTCCGCGAGTTCAATAAGTTTCTGACGAACGGATATGCCTATAAAGGCAAGAAGCCTGTCCATTGGTGCCCGTCCTGCGTGACGGCCCTTGCAGAGGCGGAGGTTGAATATGCTGATAAGGAATCGCCCTCTGTCTTTGTAAAGTTTGAGGTCGATCAGGAGAACAAGGAGAAATATCTCACCGAGCTGAAGCAGAAAAAGGTATATGTTGTGATCTGGACGACAACCCCCTGGACGCTTCCGGCAAACCTTGCGGTGGCATTCCATCCTGATCTCGAATATGCGGCGGTTGAGTTGAATAATGAAGTCCTGCTTGTAGCTGAGGGCAGGCTCGGAGCGCTCAGGGAACGCATCGGTCTGGACGGCACGGTGCTGCAGAAGGTCATGGGCAGCAGCCTCGAAGGAATGCTGGTGCAACATCCGTTCATCGACAGGAAGTCCCAGGCGGTGCTCGGCGACTTTGTCTCTCTCGAAGAGGGGACCGGCATTGTGCATATCGCTCCCGGACACGGGGAGGATGACTATCAAATCGGATTGAAATACGGACTTGATATCTATGCGCCGGTCGATGACCGCGGAAAGTTTACGAAGCAGGCGGGCGAACTCGAGGGGCAGTTTGTCTTCAAGGCGAATGCCTCGATCATAGCGATTCTTACAGAAAAGAACGCCCTCATAAAAGAAGAGAAAATCAGTCACTCCTATCCCCATTGCTGGCGCTGCAAAAAGCCGGTTATCTTCAGGGCGACCGAGCAATGGTTCATATCCGTGGCACATAACGACCTCAGGAAGAAATGCCTTGGCGAAATCGAGCGCGTCACCTGGGTGCCGAAATGGGGCCGTGAGCGGATCCAGGGGATGCTGACGAACCGGCCCGACTGGTGTGTCTCGCGGCAGCGGAGCTGGGGGGTCCCGATCACGGTGCTGCGGTGCAGGAACTGCGAGGAGTTTGTGAAGGACCCTGAGGTCCTGGAAGGTATCGCAAAACAGGTAGAAAAAATGGGGGCCGACGTCTGGTATATAAAGAAGGCGGAGGAATTCCTTCCGGCAGGATACGTATGCAAAAAATGCGGGCAGACGGAGTTTCAGAAAGAAATGGATATCCTCGATGTCTGGTTCGACTCCGGCGTCAGCCATGCTGCGGTGGTTGAGGCAGACGAGCGGTTGTCCTGGCCTGCCGACCTCTATCTTGAGGGGAGCGACCAGCACCGCGGATGGTTCCAGAGTTCACTGCTTGCTTCTGTCGGCACGCGCGGCTCTGCACCGTATCGGAGTGTCCTGACGCATGGCTTTGTGGTCGACGGATCAGGCAAAAAAATGTCCAAGTCCCTGGGCAACGTCATCGCGCCCCAGGAGATCATCAAGGGATACGGAGGGGAGATACTCCGCATCTGGGTTTCTGCCGAAGACTACAAGGACGATATCCGGATATCCAAGGAGATTCTGAACCGGCTGACCGAGGCATACCGGAAGATAAGGAATACCTGCAGGTTTCTCCTCGGTAACACAAGTGATTTCGACGGTGGTGATTACAGCGACCAACTGCAGGAGATCGACCGCTGGGCCATGAACAGTCTCCAGAAGCTGATAACGAAAGTAACAAGGGCCTATGGCAACTTCGATTTTCACGAGGTCTTTCACAGCATCCATAACTTCTGTGTCGTTGATATGAGTTCTGTTTATCTCGATATCCTGAAGGACCGGCTCTATACGGCAAAGACCGATTCGGTCGAGCGTCGGGCGAGTCAATGGGTCCTGACCGAGGTGCTGTCTACCCTTACGAGGCTGATGGCGCCGGTTCTCTCGTTTACTGCTGACGAAGTCTGGAAATACATTGCCAGGGGCCAGGCCGGACCGGAATCGGTGTTTCTGTCTGCATTTCCTGAAGTGAATGAAAAGTTTGTCGACGCAGAACTCGAGTCGCGGTGGCAGAAGCTCCTTGAACTCAGGGATGATGTGAACAAGGCGCTGGAGATCAAGAGGGCCGAGAAGTTTATCGGCAATCCGCTCGAAGCGCGGGTGGTCCTGTTCCTGCCTGAGCCGTACTGTCAGCTCGCTGAATCATACAGGGAATTCCTCCCGACCTTTTTCCTCGTCTCCGGGGTAGTGATCAGTGCTGAGAAGCTGGTGTCAGCCCATGAGGGCAGCACCGTGGCAGGGCTTCAGGTGCTTGTTGAGCGTGCCTCAGGCAGCAAATGTCAGCGCTGCTGGAACTGGAGCGATAAGGTCGGGACTTTTGCCGACGAGCCGGAACTCTGCGACCGCTGCCATGCTGTTGTACAATAGCGGCAGCTAAATCCTGTCTTGCAGGGCCTTTGAGTTTTTAACAAAGCATACCCCTTCCGGCAGTTTGCAGTTGCCGGCCTTTTTCTGTCCTGCTGCCTCCTCAGGGAAGTTTATCGCTGTAAGCCTGCTGAGGGTTTCAGCCAGCATAGTCCCTATTGAAGCCGGGATCCGGTCTCTATCTGCTGCGCAGTCTTTTTCGAGTTGACGTATGCCCTCTTTCATCCTGGCCGCAGTACTGGTCGCTGCCTTGCAGATACTGCAGAGCGGATCGTTCTGCTGGTTGACAAGGACGCCGGTGATGTAATGGTAAAACCGTATCCGGGTGATAATCTGCTGCATATGAACCTCCTGTTTTTCCAAGGGGCAGGGCGGCCTACTTCGTCGGCGTCAGCTTCATGGGGGAAGATGGACTTGATCTTGTCATGGCCAGGGATATCCGGTTTAAAATAGGACCTGCTTCAGATTCAATTCAGATGGCTTTGAAATAGTTCCTAACTGCGGCGATTTTACCGCAGGTATATTCTCCTTCCGGACATGCACCCTTTAAACAGGATGGGCCAGCTTTCGCAAAAATTGTTGGAGCTATACCCTTCACTAACTTAAGCATTTCGATAGCCATCGCCCTGATTTCCCATTGAGCTCTATTACAACATCTTTGCTTGAAGAAATGCAGCAATTCACGTGCATTCATCGTGACCA
>JBARHQ010000143.1:0-5957 GCA_049799315.1 Thermodesulfovibrionales bacterium
CTGTTACAATAATGTGAACCGCGAGGGGTAGTCGGTGCTATACGCCGCAGTGTCATGAGCTGATTAATCAACAAGACGCCGTCAAGGGCGGTGAACCCTTGCCCCTTCCATTTCCACTTAATCCCAAATTGCCGAAGATGCGCTTTATACCAGTTACGAAGAAGCTTAATTGTCCACACGAGTTTATAGTAGTGCCCGAGCTTTTGATAAGCCACATAACTCAGGATATTGCGAGTAGCGCCCCAAAAACGACCGACATTTTCGAAGCCCGGAGGCGGAGTTTTCTGAGCAAGCTTCTTAACATAGCTTGCAAGGTATCCATAGAGGTGTCTCTTTGACTTGATAAACTCAGTGCTTGTGCCGGCCTGTAAATGCTTTTCATCTTCCGATCCCACAATCTCATACCAACGCTCAGAAAGTTCGGTCCTGTTGACATAATCAGAAGCAATAACATGATAATGAGGAGCCCCCCTCTTTTGGAATTCAAGTACCCAGGCATACTTAATCTGCTTTCTTCTGAGATACTGCAGAAAAGCGTTTAAATGGCCCTTGGTTACCTTGCCATCACAGGGGTAATCTTCAGGATAGGTCAGCGTGATAAAGCTTTTCCACAAGTCCTCTGAGTTCCTCACGGTGAACCTCAACCGCTTTGCTGATCGCTTCGAGAACTTAACGATCTTTGACCTCTTCGTCTTTCTTGCCTCCCGTTCCGGCTCCGAAACAAAAGGCGGCGGGTTCAAAGCTGAAAAATGAACTTTTACATCCCGCTGATAGACCTTGACCGTAAGAAGGCAATCGTCTATACTCCTTAAGAGTGGATTCAATTTTTTCTTTCAAGAGGGGCATGTTCAAGCATGCCCTTCTTGCTTTAATCAATCAGTTGTCAGGTGTCCATATAGGTGTCCATCGTTCATCAATTTCTGTCGATTTCCGCAAACGACTATCAACAGCAATAAACAATGGATGAACAGATTTCCTTTTGATTACAACCGATTAATTAATCAGGAGACTTTGAGGATTTGGGGGAATAACTACCTGGACGGCTTCCTAAACCTGGGGCCGCATGTTCGAATCATGCAGGGGGCACCACTTTTTTCCTTGTAAATCAAATGGTTATGACGGAGAGCTTCAGCGATCGGCATAAGAACAACCCGTCACAAAGGATACGCGGTTCAGTCAAAAAAAGCAAAAACTGGTTGAAGAAATATTCGGATGGATGAAGACAGTCGGCAATCTTAGGAAGATCAAATACCGGGGCGAGAAAAACCTCAATTGCAGAAGAACCTTTCTTGAAAAACAGCGTTTTTCAACAGCCTGCTAGCTAGATGGATATGTGTAGCGGTGACATTCTCTATATCAGAGACCGTTACATAGTAAGTCAGCGCTCTGTTGTCCTTGATGAAATTACATGGCAAGTCATCGGCACAAACCGTTGCCCTGCTATGCCTAATAACGGTTCAGGACAAATCCCAGAATCTTATCTTTGGGAAGAAACTGCACCGCCTTCTTAACATCGTCCATCGAAGTTTTCCCAGCCTGAACAACTACAATCACCCAGTCAACGAGAGAGGCAAAAGTCAGGACATCCGCTCCGGTAAGAATGGAGGGGACGTCAAAAAGAATGTAACGTTCAGGATAGCGTCCTTTCATTTCGGATATGAGTTCTTTCATGCGCGGCGATCCGAGAATCTCGGCGCTTTCATGGAAGGAACGCCCCCCGGACATAAGAGTTATTTTCTCGATCCCCGGCCAAGCGATTAATTCCGAAACAGGCGAGCCATCCACAAGATAATCTATCAACCCCTTTTCACCAGTATATCCCAGGTATTTATGAATACTCTGCTTTTTCAGGTCGCCGTCAACCAGCAGAACCGTATGCTGGAACTCCCTGGCGATGGTAAAGGCAATATTGATCGCCGTAGTGGTTTTCCCTTCACCCGACAAAGCGCTTGTCACCATGATGGTGTTGCTCCCTGAGGGCTGGGTTCGCTGCAGTACTTTCGTACGCAGGACCCTGTAAGCCTCCGCCTCCGGGACATTGTCCAGATAAGCCAGACACCGGTTCTGAGCGATGTATCCCGGATCCAGATGAACTGCCCTGGACTGAGAATAAATCGGCGATATCCATCCGGCTTTCTGCTTATCTGCCGCCTCAGGAATATCCAGCACCGTCAGGAAGTCTTGCCGGATCAATTAATGTGAAGCGCTCCCCCATCTGTTCTTTTTCAAGCCCATGGGCCACTTTGGCTTCCATGAACTTTCGCATGAGATCATCATACTTCGCCTGGGTATTATTCCTTTCGACCGTAAGCTTCCTGTACCCTTCCTCCACCCTCGGGGTCTGTTCCAGCCTTCGCCTGTATTCATTCCTTCTCGAATCTAACTCCGCGATCTGCTGCTTCGTCGATTTGATTTCCGACTGAAGACCGGCCAACTGTGCTGAAAGGGTTATGTAGGAGGGATTGTCCGGTTTTTCAACGACTGCTGCCTGATTTCCCTCTGACTTAAGCCTTTTTTCAAGTTCTTCGATCTCTGCTTTCGTCTTTATTACATCCGGGTGCTCGTCCGAGAACCTCACCATAAGGCTACCCAGAGCAACCCTCAGTTCCTTTAACCTTTCCTTCCTTTGATTTATCGCGTCGGGTACAACAGTCGACAATTGCGTCATTATATTGCTTTCTTTCTCACGCAGCGAGCGGAGCTGCTCGTTAAGCTGATCATAGTTCTTTTCGCTCCAATCCAGTGTCGACAGATTATACTGAAAGAGCTCCGGGAGGTCGCGCGGGTTCTTCTCCTTGTAAGCGGCGATCTGCTGCTCCAACGCTCCAAGGTTAGCCTTTACGATCTGCATCTCTCCATCAATGAACTTGGTTGCACCTTCGGTCTGCTGCCCTACGACCTTTATGTTTTCCCCAAGATAAAGAGAGGCCAGCTCGTTCGCTACCTGCTGGACGATTTGGGGATTTCTTCCCTCATACGAGACCGAAAAAGCGATAGTTGCAATTTGAGCGTTTCCGGAGCGCTTGTCCATGACATTGGCAGTAATGGTTTCGAGCTTTATGTCCTTTTTTCTCATAGTATCGATAATCTCGTCGGTACTTAACCTGTTGCGTTTATCCGCATATAGATTGAACCGTTTGATGATCTCGATAAGACGTGACGAACTCATGATCCTCTGGTTGATGGTCTGAAGGCGCTGGTCCGCATAACTCGTCACCGTAGCCATGACATAATCACGGGGGATCTCCTGTTCCTCGATAAGAATTGTGGATGCGGAACGGTAAACAGGCTTCCAGACCAAAAGGACGATCACCGAAAAACAAAAGATGACCGCAGCCGGCATGATAAACCAGCACCATCGCCTTTTGACAACAACAACAATATCTTTGAAAGTTAACGTATTATCCTGATTCATAAATATCCTTCTTTCATCTGCCTCTTGCTACTCAAGAAAGGCATGCTGCATGGATAGACGAACAGATATTACATGCCTGTTAATCCTGATGCCTTGTGCCCGGTCTTTAATCGCGGTGTATCCGTAAGATGCCTCAACAGCCACATCTTTCTCCCTGCTGAAAATCCTTAGCGGTCCTCTTGAGAATTCGTAGCGAACCCCGGGGCCAGCCCAGATGCTTTTCCGGTTTGAAGGAAATGCTGTGTAGTTCGAAGTATCAGACTTATAAAGGGAATAGCCAATATCAAAAAGCGCCGACAACTCGTACGTAAAACGGTACTTGGTCGAGAGCGCGAGGGTATTGTTGTATGCTGCTCCATTAAGACCAGACCCCAGGGTGAGGTCATTAGTATATGAGAGGTCGCCGCTAAAGTGTTCACCCCGGTACGTCAGCGATATGCTTCCGGTGGGGCTCCAGCCACTATTTTTTATCTGCTCCCTCACTACAATCAAATGGGTGGGATCAAGGGGTACCAACTTTGATATGAATAATTTAGACCGTGTACGGCGGATGCCGCCATCGACATTGATACTCCAGATTTCATCCAAAGTCCGTGAAAAGCCAACGGTAAACATAACACTGTTATTAAGCGAATCGGGGTAGTGGTAATAACTATAACCCATGTTTAGCCGTCCTTTCACGCGGGGAAGGTACGTTCCCAAATCATATTCAAGCCCTGCGTTAACATTATGGTCCGTGCTGGGCAGGTAGCGCGGGTCCTTATAATAGTCTCTGATATATCTGTAGGAAAGCATTCCGGCTGCTTTTTCTGAAAACTGATAATTCGCAAGCAGCGAAGAGTTGATGTGGGTCCAAGGTGTGGACACGATCGGAAGCGGTCCGGACATCGGCGGATAGTGAACTATATGGCCTCCCCCATCGGTTGGACCCTCGCCTGGTGGCCCTTGGTTTGGACCCTGGTCAGTGCCTAAAATGGGCACAATTGTGCCCGGAGGTAAATTCAAGCCAGGACCAAACCCCAGGGTCGGATTCGAATTTTTCATAAAGCCCGCGTCAGCTGCGATGCTGAACAAGGGTGTAACACGGTACTGCATTCTTCCCTGGTAAGTCTGATCTGTCGCACTCATATCAGGGTTTCTTACATATTCGAGCCGATCCAGACGAGCCAGAAAACTTGCATCCAGTCGCTCAGTCCGATTCGCCATTTCGATGCCAGGCGAAATAGTGGTAATGAAATCTCTCAATTGATGGTTCGTCAAGATTGCACGGTCCGAGGAAAGAAATATGTTACTGTTAAAGTCCTGTTTGAGTGAGATGGATGGAACAAGGCGGAAGTCATCTCCACGGGAGAGAGCCGGATAAAACTGCAGTAAAACAAAAACAGTGAATATTTTCTAAGTAGCCGTGAATCATTGCTGTTCCTAAAACATGAAGGCAGGCTACCTGCTAAAGACAGATCTCGATGTCGCTGCCTTTGCGATCTGGTCCTTTACCCATGGAATAGCATCGCTGATCATCAGGCAGCGTTGCGGCATGATACCAAAGGAAGTCCTCTCATCAGTCGTGGATGGCGCTATCGATTTCATGACTTCCAAGGTAGAGACACTAAGGGGACAGTAAAAAAATTTCTCTTTCACTGAACATTGTTCATTTTATATTTTATGTTTATGGCAGAGTGTGTGCCATAGCCATGTCCGCGGTAACAGACTCAGGGGAAGGCTAATTCAAAACCCGTAACTGTACCATCCTGTACTTCTAAGACATTTCGCCAAAAATAGGACACAGTTATCATAGCTTTCGCTGGTGCAGCGATTTAATCTTACTAATTCTCCTATTTTGAGAGATGCCAAGGATGCCTTACATACATCAGTCTTAGCATCACAGTAAGGACACTCATGCAAATCTTCTCTGAGTTCTTTTTCTATAGCATGCATATTATTTACCTTATCTTTTAACAAGTTGACGGAAGACGTCTGACAGAGGTATAAGATACAATGCATGGGAGATCTGGTTTAAGGTTTATACAAATATTTTTGTTTTCAATTTCTTCTATCCAATCACAAAGAATATTCGAACACTGATAATAAGTTTTCCTGTCTAACATTTCCCTGCCACAAGCTATGCATTTCATGTCATTGCCCTTCCTTGTTTGAATTACTGTTTATAGTTTAATAGATGAATGTTTCAGAGTAATGACTTTACGGTGAACATTTGATGACAAATACCATTTCTCCCATTTAAAGCGACGACAGCGCCGGTCCTCAAGAACAGTCTCAGAAAGTGACCTGCCTTTAATTTTGACATAATCGAGCCCCCCAGGCTTTCCTCCTGACCACTTAGCTTTCCCTGAGTTAATGAGTGATTTCACCGCTTTCCTCTCCCTGGAAATTGGAATGACCAAGGCGACTTCCTTGCTATGTTCAGTTATGACAATTTCTTCGCTATGGCGTACCATGTCAACATATCTGCTGAGTTTTGTCTTCAATTCTTTTATTCCCACAGAAATCATCTTAACCTCCATAGTACATCTCCAGTATTATG
>JBARHQ010000144.1:0-10226 GCA_049799315.1 Thermodesulfovibrionales bacterium
CCATAACTGCAGCGTCCCGGCCTGACCCCATGAATTGATATAGCATAATGACCTTCTTTTTTGAGGTACAATAGACCATGCTGGTTGAACTTCAGGGCCAATTAGAGAGAATCACCTATCATAACGAAGAGAACCATTACATCATCGCGCGGCTGAAGGTGCAGGGCCAGAAAAACCTCGTGACTATTGTGGGCAGTCTCGTTTCCGTATCGCCCGGCGAGATGCTGAACCTGAAGGGCTCCTGGGATCTGCACCCGAAATACGGCGAACAGTTCAGGATCACCTCCTATGAAACAGTCGTTCCCGCAACCGTAAAAGGGATCGAGCGGTATCTCGGATCGGGATTGATAAGGGGCATAGGCCCGGTCATGGCTAAGCGTCTCGTCGGGAAGTTCGGCGAAGAAACGCTTGACATAATCGAGAAGAGCAGTGCGCGCCTGCAGGAGGTGGAAGGGATCGGGACAAAGAGGATCGAGATGATCAAGACTGCATGGGACGAGCAGAAAGAGATCAGAAATGTCATGATCTTCCTCCAGAACCATGAGGTGAGCTCAGGTTATGCCGCCAAGATTTACAAACACTACGGCAAAGAATCAATAAAAGTGGTGCAGGAGAACCCCTACCGCTTGGCCGCCGAGATATTCGGCATCGGCTTTATTACGGCCGACAAGATTGCGCAGAAACTGGGTATTCCCCGGGACTCCCAGATCAGGGCTGAAGAAGGCATCCTCTATGTCCTTCAAAAGCTGGCAGACGAAGGACATGTTTACTATCCTGAGCCGGAACTCATTGACGAATCCATGAAGATCCTTGATATTGATGCCGCGATTGTCAGGACAGCCCAGGCAACGATCGCCAGAGACAAGAAAATAGTGATAGAGACGGAACGGGTCTATCTTGCCCGGTTTTATGTAGCTGAAACAGGTATCGCTGAACAGCTCCATTCAGTCCTGAACATTCCAAAAACCAACTCGCTCCTGGACAAGTCGGCCCCTTTTGACTTTGTCGAAAAAGAACTTCGCATCACGCTGGCTGAACGGCAGCGCGCGGCTGTACAGGCAGCCGTTGACAGCAAGGTCCTGGTAGTAACGGGCGGACCGGGAACAGGCAAGACAACAATCATCCGGGCCATTATCCGACTCTACCGGAAGTCAGGCCAGAACGTACTACTCGCAGCGCCTACAGGAAGAGCTGCAAAACGCATGTCAGAGGCGTCAGGCTTTGAAGCAAGGACGATCCACCGGTTGCTGGAGTTCAGCCCGACAAAGGGAGGGTTCAAGCGAAATGCAGACAGCCCTCTTGATGCTGACCTTATCATCATCGATGAGGCGTCCATGATCGATACCCAACTGATGTATCATTTTCTGAAAGCTGTCCCGGTCCGTGCAACCCTGGTCCTGGTCGGAGATATTGACCAGTTGCCGTCAGTGGGCGCAGGAAGCGTTCTGAAGGATATCATTGATTCAGGGATAGTCCCCACCATCACTCTGAATGAAATCTTCAGACAGTCGAGCAGAAGTCTCATTGTTGTTAATGCCCATAAAATCAACCATGGCGAGTTTCCCTATATAAATTCAGACCGCGAGGCCCCTCAGGATTTCTATTTCTTTCAGTGTGAGGACCCGGCAGAGGCCTGCACCATGATCGTCGATATGTGTGTCAAAAGGATACCGGACAAATTCGGGTATCACCCCGTCAACGACATCCAGGTCCTTTCCCCCATGCATCGCGGTATTATCGGAGCAGTCAATCTGAATGCCGAACTCCAGAAACACCTCAACCAGTCGACCATCGAAGTGGTCAGGGCAGGAAGGACTCTGAAGACCGGGGACAAGGTGATGCAGATCCGGAATAATTACGACAAGGATGTGTTCAACGGCGATATCGGCAGGATCAGTTCGATAGACCTTGAAGAGCAGTCAATCCTGGTCAATTTCGACGGCAGGCAGGCAGCCTATGATTTTATTGAGTTGGACGAAATCGTGCTGGCATATGCTATTTCGGTCCACAAATCACAGGGCAGTGAATACCCGGTGGTCATTCTGCCGGTGCTGACGCAGCACTATATGATGCTCCAGAGGAACCTTCTCTATACAGCCATCACCAGGGGCAAAAAACTGGTCGTGGTTATCGGAACAAAAAAAGCCCTGGCAATCGCCATCAAGAACAACAAACCCCATATGCGGTACACCGGACTGAAGGAACGCCTGCAATTCACGACTATTGCCTGAAGTCATGCCGCTGACAACACACCTGAATAATCCCTATCCAGCGGTCAGCAGAATTTATTTTAACCTGTTTTTTGATGCCGACCTGCCCCGGGTCCGTATCACTATTTCCTCAAATGGAACGGCACACTGGTTGAGACCACGCCTTTTTTGAATAGCAGAATACCCTTGAGAAAAAGGGCAGTCTGATTATGCAACAAATGATGCCACCATTTCGTTGGTACAAACTCCGGCAGAACCACCGTGATTACACCGTCTTTGTATTGCTCTCGTACACTATCTATATAGTCTATGATGGGTTCTGTCACAGACCTATAAGGTGAATGCAGGATCTGGAGTTTTACGCCCATGCAGTGCGTGTCCCATTTCTCCCTCACCTTCTGGGTCTCAACGGGGTCTATGTACACATACACGGCAGTGACATCGTCAGATAATGCCTTCCCGTATTTTATCGCCCCGATAACTGCCTGTTGCACACCCGAAATCGGGACAATAACCGAGTGGTGCTGATAACCCGTTTGTTCGAAAACGCAACTATCAACTGAAAGCTGTTCTGCCATAGCAACATAATGCTCATGTATCTTTTGGGTCAAAAAGACCAATGCTGGAATTGCTATCAAAACAATCCACGCACCATGTTCAAATTTCTCAACAGCAATAACTACCAGAACTATGGCAGTTGTTACCGTTCCCAGTCCGTTAATTATTATGCCTTTTATCCATCCGTCCCCTTTTTCTCTGAGCCAGTGCATGACCATCCCGGCCTGTGACAGAGTAAAGGCCGTAAAGACTCCTACAGCATAAAGAGGAATCAGAGCATGGGTGTCGCCACCAAACAGGACAATAAGTAATACCGAAAAAGTCCCGAGAATGAGAATACCATTGGAAAAAACCAGTTTATCTCCACGATTGCTGAGTTGGCGGGGAAGGTAGCGGTCTGCTGCCATAATTGATGAAAGCCTTGGGAAATCAGCAAATGATGTGTTCGCAGCAAGGATAAGAATTATTGAAGTTGCAAATTGAATGAAATAATATATTGTTCCTTTGGTAAATATTGCGCGGGTAAGCTGCGAAAGCACCGTTTCAGACTCGTTTGGAATTATTTTGTAGTAGTCGGCATAGTAGGCGATTCCGGTGGTAAGCACTCCTAATATTACTGCCATCCAGATAAGCGTTATGCCCGCATTTTTTGCCTCTGGTTCTTTAAATGCCCTGACCCCGTTTGAGACCGCTTCGATACCCGTTAGCGTTGAGCAACCAGACGCGAAGGCTTTGAGAATTATAAACAGTGGAACGATATTTGTTACCGTTGCCTGAATATCAGGCATGGGTGCGCGGGGAAACGATAATGCTTTTGTGAAGCTGGCGACTATGAGCACCAATAGCCCACCCACAAAGAGATAAACGGGAACTGCGAACACCTTACCTGACTCCTTTACCCCCCGAAGGTTAATAACCATGATGAGCAATATCGACATAAGGCACATCGTGATGGTATATTGGCGCGTCGCTGGGAATGCAGATGTAATAGCAGCGATGCCCGATGAAATACTGACAGCAACTGTCAGAACGTAATCTATAAGCAGTGCTGAGCCTGCTACAAGACCCGGATATGTACCTAGGTTCTCTTTGGCGACAATGTATGCTCCTCCGCCAGAGGGATAGGCATGGATAGTCTGATAATAGGATGTGGCGACGATTGCAATAAGAATCACAATCCCTGCGGCAATAGGCATGGATAAATGAATCATTGCAGAGCCACCCACGACAAGAGCCATGAGGATTTCCTCAGGTCCGTAAGCTACTGATGAAAGTGCATCAGAGGAAAAGACTGCAAGCCCCGTTGTTTTACTCAGTCTTTCGTGCTTCTCCTTTTTTGTCTCAATGGGACTGCCGATCAGAATGCTTTTCAGTGACATTACATTCCCCCCTCTTTTTGATTATGAAAACTGCAATCAATTGACACAGATGAAATAGTCTGTTCATTCAGATTGTCATTACTTATTTCAAGGACTTTTTCAAGGACATCTTTTTTAGACATGCGATGATCGAAATACAGCGGGTGTAATAAATCCTCTATAGTCGGGATGTCGTTCGAACTGCCCCGCACATGAGTGATTCGGACTTTACAGGTCGTATCAGTGTCATGTTGCTTCGTTGTGAATTGTTTCTTGCTTAAGTTTTGTTCAATCTCAGCAGGATGCGGGGAAACAGCTGGGGCAGCATTGGCGATGAGTAAAGCAGCGACAAAAACAGAGCACTTCAGAACAGCTTTCATGCAGTCCTCTCCTTCGAGGACAAGGGCTGAAGTAAAAAAACCGCTGGCAAAGCTGCGGTTTATATTCCAACCTGTTGCCCTTCCATATGCCTACGAGGTTAGCTGACGGGCTTGGGCCTGGAAGTGCCCTATCCTGTTAAGGAATACGCCCCAAAATTTGGGTCCCCCGCATCCATTCTTTGAATGGATTTCGGCTGCATTCTATGTAGTTCAATATAACTCTCCGGGTAATATTTGTCAAATATTGAGAAATCATGTTTTCCAAAAAATAGTTGATAATTGTTTTCTTCATTAAAATCTGCTCGATATCGTCATCACCCGGGGCAAAACTGATCGTGGTTACCGGAAAAAAAAACACTGGCCATAGCTATTAAAATTATGCAGATGCGGTATCCCCTTTCGAGAGCGACCGGAGCCCGTAGCGAACGTCTGAAGTTCTTACGTATCCGGAATAAACAAAGAATATCAGCTTTTATGTAGGAGCATTTTCATGTACTCTTTTCATCTATATCTGTCCTGAGTCTGTATCCGATTCCCGGCTCGTTGATAAAGAACCGTGGCCGTGCAGGATCAACCTCCAGCTTATGGCGCAGCTGAGCCATATAAATGCGCAGATAGTGCGTCTGATCGGCATAACCGGGTCCCCATACCTCTTTCATGAGCTGGCTGTGCGTTATCACTTTCCCTGCATATCTGATCAGGACAGCCAGCAACTTATATTCGATCGGGGTTACATGGACGTCCTTGCCGTCCCTGAATACCTGCCTCGTCGAGAAATCAACCCTTAGGTTGGCGAGAGTGAAGACCGGTTCCTCGCCCCCGGCGTTTTGCATGGTCAGATGACGGAGGGCCACGCGAATCCTCGCCATAAGCTCTCCGGCTCCAAAGGGTTTTGTCAGATAATCATCCGCCCCGGCATCGAGCGCCCGGATCTTGTCATCCTCCTGGTCCCGTGCAGACAGCACGATAATCGGAACCCGGCTCCACTCACGTATTCGCCTTGTCACCTCCAATCCGTCCATGTCCGGCAATCCCAGATCCAATAGCACAATGTCCGGATTGCGTGTTGCAACCTCGCTCAGTCCCTCCTGACCGGATAGGGCCTCCATGAACTTATAACCATGTCCCTGAACCGTTATCCTGAGAAACCTTCTCATCTGGGACTCATCTTCGATCAAAAGAACTGTTGCCTTTTCGTCTGTCATCGTATCTCGCGAGATTCAACTTCCTGTTCCGGCCCGGGCGGTTCTTCTCCCCCAAGAGGAAGGGTAAATCTGAAAATCGCCCCTCCGCCCTCGCGTTTCTCGGCCCATATACGACCTCCATGTGCGATGATAATCGCCCGACAGATCGTCAGCCCCAGTCCTATCCCTCCGCCGGCAGTCGACCCTCGCATGAACTTTTCAAAAATGTTCTCTTCAGCGCCGGCAGGAATTCCGGGACCCCTGTCTGACAGTTCCACAACGATAGTATCTCCCTGGACTACAGCGCTCAGATCAAAGGGCGATCCCTTTGGCGTATATTTGAGGGCATTATCAAAGAGGTTCATAAGTACCTGCTCAATAAGCAGCGGATCAAAAGGGATAAGAGGCAGGTGCTCCGATAAATTGATTGTCAGGAGATGGTCTTTGAGTCTGTCATGCAGCCGGTTAAGCACAACGCCGACAATCTCCTCAAGAGATTGCCATTCCATATTTACCGTTATTGCCTTGGATTCAAGTCGGGTCATATCGAGGACATTTCTGATGAGCTGATTGAGATGGTCAGACTCCTCATAAATCGTCTGAATCAGTTCCCGACGATTAAACTGGTCGAGGACAACGTCTTGCTGCAGCAGGGTCGATGCAGCCCCGGTAATGGCTGCAAGAGGGGTTCGCAGATCATGGGAAACCGAGCTGAGCATCGTATTGCGCAAGGTCTCGGTCTCTGCCTGAAGGAGGGCCTGCTGGGCTTCTTCAGCAAGAAATGCCCGTTCAATTGCAAGAGCTGTCTGGTTTGCAAAACTCTCAAGTGCGTGGATCTGATCCAGATCAAAGCCAACAATTGACGGACCGGGAAGAATTCCTAATACGCCCACCGTTTTTGACGAGGCAACAAGGGGCAAATATAATGCCTTTGACCCCGGCAATGTGTCAGTCCCGAGACCTGCGCGCTGATGATGGTCAAAGGTCCATTGGGCCACACTCGCCTCCCTTCGGTCCAATGCAAAGACGTTCGCACCCATAAACGGTATTTCCATTATTCCTTTTTCGCCGGGGATAAGGACAACTGCCTTACTCGAGAAGACCTCCCCGATCTGTCCTATCGCAGCAGCGCTCAACCGTTCAAATCCTCTCTCATGCGCAAGTTCACGGCTCAGGTTATACAGTGCGGCAGTCCTCCTTTCTCTTTGACGGGCTGCAGCTGCCTGTTCACGCACACGAAGGGTCAAACTACTGATGACAAGGGCAACAACAAACATGACAACAAATGAGAAAAGATATTTTGCATCACTCACGGCAAAGGTGAAAACAGGAGGAACAAAAAAGAAGTCAAACGCCGCAACACTCAACAGGGTTGCAAGAAGGGACGGCCCTCTGCTGGTGAGGCTCGCCGTAAATACAATGCCAAGGAGATACACCATGGCAACGTCCACAAGAGTCACATATGGAGAGATAAGAGCAGCCAGCCCGGTGCTTCCTGCCACGCCACCGAGGCTGAATAGCCAGTCGCGGGTTCTCCACCGTTGCAGTGCCGGTCTTGCTGCAGGCGCCGGCAAGGCCTCTG
Source organism: Thermodesulfovibrionales bacterium (assembly GCA_049799315.1). Taxonomy (GTDB): domain Bacteria; phylum Nitrospirota; class Thermodesulfovibrionia; order Thermodesulfovibrionales; family UBA6898; genus PALSA-1316. The sequence continues at coordinate 7,273 of JBARHQ010000144.1, forward strand.
CAGACTCTCCTGAAATTGCATAAACATCAATATTACCGCTGCCGCGGACAACTTCGTCCAGCAGAGAACCGTAGATCCTGTCTTTCCATCGGGCATGGGTGGGTTTTCCGATTATGATCTTGGTAACATTTATGGATCGTGCATAATTCAGTATCTCGTCGCTTGCCTTATGCCCCGAGAGCGTCACGGTTTCAGCCCCCAGGCTCTCGGCCAGCCTCATATGCTCTGCCAACTGCCTCATATCAGTCTCTGACGGTTTCACCATGGCGGGGGCCTCAATGTTTACCGCAAGCCATGCAGCATGCAGCCCTGCGGCCATCCGCTTGGCCGAACGAATCAGCCGTATGGAGCGGGGGTTTGCCCCAACACAAACCATGATACGTTCACCTGCAGGCCAGACCTCCCGGACACCCTTAACCTGCCGGTAGTCCTGCATCTGCTCATCAACGCATTCTGCAGTCCGGCGCAGTGCAAGCTCGCGCAAGGCAAGCAGATTTCCCCTGCGGAAAAAATGCTGCCTGGCCCGATCTGCAAGTTCAGCCACATAGACCTTTCCCTCTTTGAGTCGCTGTAGAAGATCTTCCGGTGGAAGATCAATGAGTTCCACCTCGTCAGCCCGGTCAAGCACGAGGTCCGGAAGAGTTTCCCTGACCACAACCCCGGTGATCTGGGAGACGACATCGTTGAGGCTTTCAACGTGCTGTACATTCAAGGTAGCGTATACATTAATCCCCGCTGCCAACAACTCAAAGACGTCCTGCCAACGCTTTTTATGGCGGGACCCGGGGGCATTGGTATGGGCAAGTTCGTCAACGAGGATCAGCCCGGGTTTACGCTTCAGCGCCGCGTCGAGATCGAATTCACGCATGATAGTTCCGCTGTATTCAATCTCGCGACGGGGGATGATTTCGAGCCCTTCGACAAGCGCCTCGGTCTCCCGGCGGCCGTGGGTCTCCACAATCCCGGCAACGACATCAAGCCCCTCAAGACGTTTTTCGCGTGCAGCCGCGAGCATGGCATAGGTTTTGCCAACGCCGGGCGCCGCGCCAAAAAATATCTTCAGTTTTCCCTGTTGCTCGCGCTCCTCGTCGACCTTCAGCTGCGCCAACAGCTCGTCAGGACTTGGACGTTTGTCTTCCATCATTAATTACTCCACACATTCATAAAAAAGTCTTAATTCCTTTTTTATTATCGCACCTCTTTATCGTAAGAGTAAACGGTTTCTTTGAAATATTCCAGCTGCGTCCTTAATTTTATTTTGAGTGATTCCATTGATTCGCCCTTTGTCGCATTAATAATTCTGGTCTCCGTCTCACGGCATTTGACGACGTCAATTCATTCTCAGCTTAATTTTTACATACACCTGCAGATATTATGAGGCATGAGACGTTTCCCTTTTTCGCTATATCATCAGGTTTAATCTCTCCGGCAAAGATCTCTCCTTTCAGGTATGTCTCCCCTGTGAAAGAAACTATCTTGACTATTCCAACCTTAACTACTTCGCAGTTCGATGTCACTCTATAAACAACAAGAGTATCATTGACTTGAATGGTTTTCTTCACGTCTTCCGTGCCGCTATGAAACAGATACACCGTGTCGCCTTTCACGAACTTGTCATGCCTTTCCTCCCGATGATAGAGCGGGGCCGGATAGGACACGGCAAACGCGGCCAAAGGCGCGCAAACAACCAGAAGTAATATAGTCACATTCACTATGACGCTTATATTTCTTTTTACCTTGTTCTCTTCCAACATATATTTCATTTTTCACTCCTTATTCAGATCGTCGAGCGACAGATTTAATTTCAGGATGTTGACCCTGACCTCCCCCAGGATACCGAACTGTCTCGGCTCAGTATAAGCCGCAATAAGCGCACCAACCTTGGCTTCATCCATACCACGGTTCTTTGCCACCCTTTGAATCTGATACTCTGCGGCAGCAGGACTTATGTGTGGATCAAGACCGCTCCCTGATGCAGTAGCCAGGTCCGCAGGCACCAATGCAGGGGCTTGTGGATCAGCATCCCGCAATGCGGATATCCGTCCTTTCGCCTGTTCCACAAGGGCCGGGTTGCTCTGTGCCAGGTTGGAACCGGACGAAGAAGCGGAATTATAGGGAAAAGGCGCAGTTGCGGACAGCCTTCCCCAAAAATATTTTGGATCATCAAAGGGCTGGCCGATGAGTGCAGAGCCGACAGGCTTTCCATTTTTCACCATAATACTGCCATTAGCCTGATCAGGGAAAATCAGCTGCGCAAGGCCGGTCACTCCAAGGGGATAAATAACTCCTGTTAGTATTGTAAAGACAAACAGGGAAACTATCGCAGGTCGTATTATTTTCATCATAGTATGTCTCCTTACGCCATATTCAAAAGGGTTATGATCATATCGATCAGTTTGATACCGATAAACGGAACGATCAAACCGCCAAGTCCATAAACAAGAAGGTTGTTGCGCAGCACAACACCTGCCCCCATGGGTCGATAGGCAACACCGCGCAGAGCCAGCGGGATCAGCGCCATGATTATCAGCGCGTTAAATATGACTGCCGACAGAATGGCACTATGCGGCGTCGAAAGTCTCATGATGTTGAGCGCTCCGAGCTGAGGATATATCGTAAGAAACGCAGCCGGAAGGATTGCAAAGTATTTTGCAACATCATTGGAGATGCTGAAGGTCGTCAGTGTGCCGCGTGTCATCAATAATTGCTTGCCGATCTCGACAACCTCGATCAATTTCGTGGGATTGGAGTCCAGGTCCACCATATTGCCGGCCTCCTTCGCGGCCTGTGTCCCCGTATTCATGGCAACCGCAACATCCGCCTGGGCAAGCGCAGGCGCGTCATTCGTACCGTCGCCTGTCATAGCTACAAGCCTGCCCCCTGCCTGGTGCTCTCGGATCAGCTTCAGCTTGGCTTCAGGCGTTGCCTGTGCCAGGAAATCATCCACCCCTGCC
>JBARHQ010000145.1:0-1845 GCA_049799315.1 Thermodesulfovibrionales bacterium
GAATACAGATAGTCTGTTGGCGACTGATCATTCATTATTATCGTATCAGGATTCATCCCGTCAACGGTAACAACATAACCCTGTGCTACAGCTTCAGCATTATTATTTAATATGCCTCCGGCAAGAAAGAATAAGGCCAACGATAGAATGATTACTGAATGGAGCTTGTACCGCAGGACATAGCATACTGGCTTTCTTACTTCTTTTGAATGACTCATCCCTGCAACTTCAGATTCTGCTTCCCTATCTTCTCTCTTCCCCACAAATCCCCCCAATTTCATCAATTATTTTTCATCTCTCAGAAAGTGGATCTTCCGCTTCGATTTTTCAGCAGGCTTCGGAAGCTTACTAACAGGTTGTTGAAAAACTCCATATAGATGGCACATACCATGCATATAGAAGGAAGCAGCTATAATCCGAGAGGAGAGCGAGAGAACTATATGCGTGGAGATGATAAAAAGAGCGAAGGAATGTTTTGTTATATTTCAGCGGAATCGGTAGTGCCACAGGATCACCCGTTGCGACCGATACGAGCGATAGCCGACAAGGCGTTAGAAGATATGACCTCTGCATTTGAGAAAATGTATTCCCATACGGGAAGGCCGTCAATCGCACCGGAGAAACTGATGAAGGGACTACTTCTTCAGACGTTGTATTCGATAAAGAGTGTGCGGTTGCTGATGGAACAGTTGGGATACAACATACTGTTTAAGTGGTTTGTGGGATTAGGGATAGATGAGAAGGTATGGGATCATTCAGTATTTTCACAGAACCAGGACAGACTGATATCCTCAGACATAGCGAAAGCGTTTTTGGAGAAAATCCAGCAGCAGGCAGGGAAGGCCGGATTGTTGTCGAGCGAACACTTCACGGTAGACGGAACCTTAATAGAGGCATGGGCATCAATGAAAAGCTTTCGGAGGAAAGATGAAGAAGAACCTCCGACAAAGGGAAGCCGTAATGATGCGGTAGACTTTCACGGGGAGAAGCGAAAGAATGATACCCATGAATCCACGACAGATCCTGAGAGCAGGCTTTTCAAGAAAGGCAAAGGAAAAGAGGCGAAGCTCTCGTATATGGGGCATGTACTTATGGAAAACAGGAATGGACTTATCATTGATACGGAGTTAACTTCTGCCACAGGGACAGCAGAGAGAGAAGCGGCAGCTGATATGGTGCTTGGAGTTTCGGGCAAGAAAAGAATAACGGTAGCTGGAGATAAGAACTACGACACGAAGGATTTTGTTAAAACACTGAGGGGACTTCAGGTCACGCCGCATGTAGCTCAGAACGACAAGCGGAGAGCTTCGGCAATCGACACAAGAACAACGCGTCACGAAGGATACGCGGTCAGTCAGAAAAAGCGAAAACTGGTTGAAGAGATATTCGGATGGATGAAAACGGTTGGCAATCTTCGGAAGGTCAAATACCGCGGGCGGGAAAAAGTGTCATGGCACTTTACTCTGGCAGCGGCAGCCTACAACCTCGTCAGGATGAGAAGCCTCGGGGTCGGTGCGTCATGAAAGGCGAAATATGGACAGGTTTGGCGGCAAACACGATGATTGCCGATGAAAATATCTCAAGCCGGCAGTGCAATTATGAACATACGGGAACTGAAAATCTTAATAGCAGAAAAATCTTTCATGAAAAACAGCGTTTTTCAACAGCCTGCTAAGGCATCAAAGATAATATTGAACTGCGGATAATATTTCTTCTCCGGTGTCCCGATCCTTCGGGCGGCCCGTAAGAATGTCTTGAATTTCATTTGAAATATACTATTCCTATCTGGGTAAAATGTAAAGAATTCAAATGGGTTATATATACTGAGGCTGACCAGGGCAGTAC
>JBARHQ010000146.1:0-3637 GCA_049799315.1 Thermodesulfovibrionales bacterium
GATTGTTTTTTCACCCTCCCCTTCATCCCCTCGCCTCAAGGGCGGGGAAATATTTAGATACCTCGCAGCTTGCTGCGGGGTGATTCATTGTGGATTGTGGCGGAGCAGCGGCATTTGTCTTTGTCTCCGGTATATGGTATTTTGTTGTTATGAGATGTTTTGGAGGTGAGATGTTATGAAGATACTGCTGGCGACTGACGGCTCTGAATACTCAGAGGAGGCTGCCCGCTCTTTGCTCTGCATGGACCTTACTGTCGAGGATGAGATAATGCTTGTTCATGTGGTGAGCTGGATACCGTTTCAATATGACGAAGAAGCTTATTACCGTAGTCTCAAGCAGATCAAGCAGGACGTGGCTCCGAGAATCATCGACGCAGCTCTTGAGGTTTTGGCCCCGGTGAAGGCCAGGATCAGCACCTCGATCATAGACGGTGCCCCTGAACGATATATTGTCGATACTGCTGAAGCCGGAGACATGGATCTGATTGTCATGGGTGCTCGGGGTATAAAGGGAGTTAAATCGATGCTCATCGGGAGTGTCACTAAGGCGGTAACCCTGCATTCAGCTAAGCCGGTGCTGGTTATAAAACCTGGTTTTTGCGGGAATACCGGGAGGAAAAAAATCCTTTTTGCTGCAGACGGTTCTGATTTTTCTGATGCAACCGCGAGGTTCCTGGCTGCTCTGCCCCTCAATGATGATACGGAGATTATAATAATGAATGTCATCTGGTCTGATTTCGCCGATATTCCTGATCGGTTTGTTACCGAGGTTAATGACCGGATAAAGGATATGCTTGCCGACACGCGGGCCGAGGAGTTCAGGGAGTCCGACAGGATACTCGAACAGGCAAAAGGGTATCTGGGGCCGCGGTTTAAGAATCTCACTGCAGTGTCCAAGGTGGGAGACCCTTCCCACGAGATACTGAAGACTGCCGGAGAGATGCATGCTGATATGATTGTTGTCGGATGCAGGGGATTAAAAGGGATGGCCAGCATGATGGGCAGCGTCTCCCGTAATATTCTGACGCATTCCGACAGTTCTGTACTTATTGGAAAGACCTGCAGAGGTCAATAATTTTATTGAGAGAGGAATACGGCAATACATGGCAAACGAAGCGAATAAAGTAATCTATTCAATGGTCGGGGTGAGCAAATACCACGACAAGAAGCAGGTCCTGAAGAATATTTATCTCTCCTATTTCTATGGCGCCAAGATCGGAGTGCTCGGCCTGAACGGCTCCGGCAAAAGCTCGCTCCTCCGAATCCTGGCGGGAGTCGACAAGGAGTTTGTCGGCGAGACGGTCATTTCCCCGGGCCACACCGTCGGGTTCCTCGAGCAGGAGCCGCTGGTCGATAACAAGAAAACAGTAAGGGAAGTGGTTGAGGAGGGCGTGCAGGAGACGGTTGACATGGTCAACGAGTTTAACCAGATTAACGCACGGTTTGCTGAGCCGATGTCTGATGACGAGATGACCAAGCTCTGCGACCGGCAGGGGGTGGTACAGGAAAAGCTCGATAACCTTAATGCCTGGGACCTGGACTCCCGGCTCGAGATGGCGATGGACGCCTTGCGCTGTCCGCCCGGCGATACGCCGGTCAATGTCCTCTCAGGCGGAGAGAAGCGGCGGGTTGCCCTATGCAGGCTTCTGCTTCAGAAACCGGATATACTCCTTCTGGACGAGCCGACGAACCACCTTGATGCAGAGACCGTGGCCTGGCTTGAGCACCACCTGCAGCGTTACGAGGGCACGATCATTGCGGTTACTCACGACCGGTATTTTCTTGATAATGTCGCCGGCTGGATCCTTGAACTCGACCGGGGCCAGGGGATTCCGTGGAAAGGAAACTATTCCTCCTGGCTTGATCAGAAGCAGAACAGGTTGAAGGAGGAGGAAAAGGTAGAGAGCGAAAGACAGAAGACCCTCCAGCGTGAACTCGAGTGGATCAGGATGTCTCCCAAAGGGCGTCATGCGAAATCAAAGGCGCGTATCACGTCATATGAGGCCCTGCTTTCGCAGAACAACGAGAAGCTCGCAAAGGAGCTTGAGATATTCATACCGCCCGGTCCGAGACTCGGGGGCGTTGTCATCGAGGCGGATAATGTAACGAAGTCCTACGGGGACAATGTCCTCGTCGAGGGCATGACCTTCTCGCTGCCGCCGGGAGGGATCATCGGGGTCATCGGTCCGAACGGCGCCGGCAAGACGACGCTTTTCAGAATGATTACCGGACAGGAAACCCCGGACTCCGGAACGATCCGGGTCGGCGACACCGTAAAGCTCGGATATGTCGACCAGGCGCGGGATGAACTCGATCCTTCAAAATCTGTCTGGGAAGTGATATCCGGCGGCGAAGATGTTGTCGCAATCGGCAACCGGGAGGTGAACTCCCGCGCATATGTCGGCAGGTTCAACTTCTCGGGACAGGACCAGCAGAAGAAGGTGAACATGCTCTCTGGCGGGGAGAGGAACCGTGTCCATCTTGCACGTATGCTGAAGGAAGGCGCCAACGTACTTCTGCTCGATGAGCCGACCAATGACCTTGACGTCAATACGATGCGGGCACTGGAAGAGGCGCTTGAGAACTTTGCCGGCTGTGCCGTGGTTATCAGCCATGACCGGTGGTTCCTTGACCGTATTGCGACCCATATCCTGGCGTTTGAGGGAGACAGCAAGGTAGTCTGGTTTGACGGCAACTATTCTGAGTATGAGGCTGACCGCCATGAGAGGCTCGGGGCAGAAGCAGACCAGCCGCACCGGATTAAATACCGGCATCTGACACGGCAATAACAAAAGGAGGTTTTTATGGACTTCAAAGAACTTTCGAGAAGGGATTTCCTTAAGGCATCAGGGGCAATGGCTGCTGCTACGGCTATAGGGGGGCTTCCGGTTGAGCTGTTTGCTGCAGGGCCGCGGATGGCAAAATATCCTGAAAAGACAGACCTCATTCTTATGACCTCACGTCCTCCACAGCTTGAGACCCCGATGCATTTTTTCAAGGAGCTCATTACTCCCAACGATGCCCTGTTCGTCAGGTGGCATATCGCGAATATTCCGGCGTATGTTGATATGAGAGATTGGCGCCTGAAGATAGGCGGCAATGTCGATAAAGAGCTGCAATTGTCGATGGATGACCTGAAGGGGCTTGAGAAGATCACTTATACCGCGGTGATCCAGTGCGCGGGCAACAGCCGGAGCTTTTTCGAACCTCGGGTCGCCGGTGGCCAGTGGGGGCATGGCGCTATGGGCAACGTTACCTGGACCGGGGTCCGTCTCAGGGACATCCTGCAGAAGGCAGGTATCAAGGCAGGCTCCGTCGATATCGCATTTAACGGACTTGATTCAGCGCCTCTTCCGAAGGTGCCTGATTTTGTGAAGAGCCTGCCGGTTGACAAGGCGCTCGAAGATGACATTATGGTCGCTTATGAGATGAACGGGAAACCACTTACCATGCTCAACGGATTTCCTGCCAGGCTTATTGTCCCGGGATGGTACGCGACCTACTGGGTGAAGTCCCTGAGCGATATAACGGTGACGACAAAGATCTTTGAGGAGTTCTGGATGAAGCCGGCCTACCGGATACCTGACAACGATTGCGGATGCATTGCCCCGGGCACTGCACCGAAGAAGACAGTGCC
>JBARHQ010000147.1:0-12563 GCA_049799315.1 Thermodesulfovibrionales bacterium
GGTGAGGACTGCCTGACGCTGGTTGCAGGGATGGGCAAGAGTGACCGCTATGGCGGAGAAAGAAAGGTGACACCGAAACGAAAGATCAGGGTAGGAGAAGGTATTGCCGGTATGGTCTTCGAGACCGGAGAATATATCTTTATCCCGGATGTGCGGGAAGACAAACGCTTCAAGGTGTTGCCGGACGATGTTTCGATCGCGTCTCTGCTTTCGATCCCCATTAAGAATGAAGAAGGGCTGATCGGGGTCCTGAACTTCAGTCATCCGCGGATGGAGGCCTTTGAAAAGAACACGATCCATATCATGGTCCTTCTTTCGAATTATATCGGGCAGATGATCACGATTACCCGGCTGCATCAGCAGATAGCCAAATGGAACGAGATCCTCAGGACCCTTGCCATAGAGAAGGAGCGCCTCTCCGTGGCCCTGTCTTCCATGGGCGACGGCGTCATTACGACGGATACCGACGAAAAGATCATCCTCCTCAACAGCATAGCTGAAAAGCTGACCGGCTGGTCTCAGGACGAGGCGATAGGAAGGCAGCTTTCTGATATTTATTGTATCACGGGCAAGAAGACCGGCGTGAGTGAGTCAAGCCCGGTCTCAGAGGTAATCAGGACCCGAGTGATGGTCAACTTTTCGAAGCCTGCGACGTTGACGGCGAGAGACGGGCGGAAGAGAATAATTGTAGCCAGCGGGACCCCGATTGCGAACAAGGAGGGTGCGCTGATCGGTGTGATCCTTGTTTTCCGTGACATAACCGAACGGAGGAAACAGGAAGAGGAGATTGTCCGTGAGCAGAAGCTCGAGTCTGTCGGTATTCTCGCCGGCGGGATTGCCCATGACTTCAACAATCTGCTTACCGGGATACTCGGCAACATCGGCATGGCAAAACTTTACGCACCCCCTGGCGACGGGCGTCTGTTTGAACGCCTTGAAGAGGCAGAGAAGGCGTCAATGCGGGCAAAGGCCCTGACACAGCAGCTTCTTACCTTCTCAAAGGGGGGAGAACCGGTTAAAAAGGTCATTCCGGTCGCGGGTGTTGTCAGCGAGTCTGCGGTCTTTGCACTGAGGGGTTCGAATGTGAGGGGCGAATTTGATTTTTCTGAAGACCCTCTCTGCAGTGAGATCGATGAAGGTCAGATAAGCCAGGTCATCCATAACATCGTTCTGAATGCCCAACAGGCGATGCCGAAGGGGGGAACGCTCAGGATAGCTTGCAAACAGGTGATGGTCGGTCCGAAAGATGTTCTCCCGCTGCCGCAGGGCTCCTATGTGAACATAACGATACAGGACGAGGGGGTGGGCATCCCGGAAACTATTATCAACGATATATTCGATCCGTATTTTACCACGAAAAAAAACGGCAGCGGCTTGGGCCTATCGACCTGCTATTCGATCATAAAGAAGCATGGCGGCCATATAGCGGTAAAAAGCGAAGTGGGCGCTGGTACGACGTTCTTTCTCTATCTCCCTGCGGCAAAGGGTTTCTGCCCGCAGCCGCAGAGCAGTGACGACGGCATGGCCAGGCTGACGTGCCGGGTGCTTGTCACCGACGACGAAGAGGTTGTCAGGTCGATTGCCGGTGAGATACTCGGTTACTTTGGTTGTGACGTTGCTTATTCCTGCGACGGAGCTGAGGCCATTGTCCTGTATCAGGAAGCCATGAAGGCCGGACGGCCTTTTGATGTCGTTATGCTGGACCTGACGATTCCCGGTGGTATGGGGGGGCGGGAAACTATCGAGAGGCTTCGGGAGATTGATCCGGATGTCCGGGCGATCGTGGTCAGCGGCTATTCCAATGACCCGATCATGGCACAGTACCAGTCATACGGCTTCTGTGGCGTCGTAACGAAACCATACCGCATGATCGATCTGAACAAGACGCTGCAGAGGGTTCTCCATGATAAATAATGAGGAGTTCATTAAGTAATAAGACCCTCCACGCCCTTGTAGGACAAAAACCTACAACCCTCGAATCTAATACCTACAAAGAAAGAGGATTTCTACCGATATCTATAATTATCAGGTTTCCTTATATTAAATGTAATTAACCAGTTAACCTGCATAATGCCTTTTAACCGGCGGTCATCTCGGGCAGACCGCTCCGGCAAGGGTGCAAAATATCGAAGGGGGTAGGGCATGGGCAAGATTCTTGAAACGGTAGATTTCAGTGAGGAATACGAGGAGGATGGCGAACTGGGATTTACCAATGCTCGCGATACAGACGATGAGATCCTATGGCAGGATGATGAGGATGACTGTGACAGGGGTGATGATGCGAAGGAAACTTTTGTCGATTGTACTCATGAACCCCTGAAAATGTATCTCAGGGAGATGGGGAGCATTCCCCTTTTGACCAGGCAGGGAGAGGTTGAAACGGCAAAATTGATCGAGTCGGGAAGGGAAAAACTCGTAAGAGATATTTTTCAGGTCCCCCGGCTGATGCAGCAATTCCTTGCGCTGGAAAAAACAGTCAGGACAGGGGAGATGAAGGTCGACGACCTGGTCCAGTGCAACATAGATTCTGATGATGCCGAGCTTTATGAGACGCGGCGCTTTCTGACTGCTATAGAGCAGATCAGGCAATTACTCAGGAAGACCGGGAAGCAGTCCGCTGCCGGTCGTGCTGCGAAGAAGGGTGCTGCTGCTTCCGCCGACAAGCGGAAAAAAGGGCAGATACAGCTCATGCAGAGGCAGACAATTGATCTCGTATGCGGGTTGAGGCTGAAGGAAAGCTCTCTCTTCAGATTTTTTGACGAGCTTGCCGGGGCGGTCAGGGTGATGGAAGAAGCTGAACAGGCGATGGCTGCAGCCGGAAAACGCCTGATGGCGTCCGGTATGGACCCGCTGAACAGAAAAAATGGGCTTAATCAGGCCTGCCTGAAATCGCTGTCATGCAAGCAGAAACTGACGAACCGGGAGCAGCTCTGTAAAACCTATTTGACCTGCAGGCAGACGATTGCAGAAGGCGAAAAAGAATATGGGCTCAGGTATGCTGCATTGAAGCAGGTGGTGCAGGATTTCGTAAGAGACAGGGATGAAATAATCGATGCAAAGCGCCTGATGGTTGAGGCAAATCTCAGGCTGGTTATTAGTATCGCAAAAAGGTATATGGGAAAGGGACTCAGCTTTCCTGATCTGATTCAGGAGGGGAATATCGGATTGATGCGGGCGGTCGAAAAATTTGAATATCAGCGGGGCTATAAATTCAGCACCTATGCTACCTGGTGGGTGAGACAAACGATCACCAGGGCTCTGACCGATCAGTCACGGATGATCAGAATCCCGGTCCATATGGGTGAGGTGATTGCAAGGGTCTCAAAGGTCATGCGGGAGCATGCCCAGGAGCAGGGAGGTGAGCTGATGCCTGAGGAGATCTCAAAAAAGATCAACCTCCCGTTAGCAAAAGTAAAGACGATCATGAGGATAGCGAAGGAGCCGGTCTCGCTGGAGACACCGATCGGGGAGGAAGAGGACAGCCATCTGGGCGAGCTGATTGAAGATAAGAATTCGCCGTCACCACTAGAGAACGCAATACGCGTTGACCTGAAGAATCACATTGAGAAGGCCCTCAGCACCCTGAATCCGAAGGAGGCCCAGATTCTCAAACAGCGGTTCGGTATTGGGGAAGAACCGACACGGACGCTGGAGGAACTTGGACTGGATTTTGAAGTGACCCGCGAACGGATCAGGCAGATCGAGGTCAAGGCAATCAGGAAGCTCAAACACCCTTCAAGGAGTCACTGGCTGCGGACGTTTATTCAGAATTAATCTTGTTGTTACACTGCATCAGACAGGGACAGCGGGCCGGTTGTCCCTGTCCTGTTTTTAATACCGCATTTTTACCCTGTACTCCAGTTTTGTCTCGCCGTCCTTCGGCACGGGGATACTGAACTCTGCGGCGAAGGCATCGGCCTTTTTGTAGGGGTGCGATGAACTGATCATTGTCCAGTCCCCGGGGACAGGCTCAAGCACCCTGACAACAATATCTTCCTTTTTATGGTTTCTCAGGGATATTTCAAAGGCAGCCTCATAGGTGTCTGTGGCCAGCTTCTTCCAGTCGGTCTGTCTGGTCGACCCGACGACATCAAAGGCGTTTCCAAGCTTTATCCTCAATTTCTCATCTTTTGCCGTATGATCGATCAAGTCCTCTCCCACGAACTGGAGGCTTCCATCCCTGTCATGCTTATAGACCCTCACCGTCCCCTTCGGCAGCGGGATCCCGAGGTTGTTTTCTTTTTTATTCAGTATCTCGATAAAGACCCCGACCTTCTGGTTCGGGATGGCATCGCTGTAACGGTTGTAGTAATAATAATTCTGGCCGCGGTAGAGCAGTTCTTTTGTGACCGGGATGCGGTCCGCCGTGACCAGACTGATCTGTTTTGTCTGGTTGTCCTTAATGGTCGAGGAGCGCTGGAGAGTATAGATGTGATACTCGAAGAATTCCTCCTCCTTGAACTGCGGGGCTGCGGCTACCGCCTCGGCCTTATAGGCTGCCGTTTTGGCCCTGACGGGGCGCTCCTCACGGACGCGGTTAACGTCACCGGCAACCAGCTTCAGTACGGCATTGGTGTATGTAGCACCGCTCTTATTGTCGATTGTGACCCACCCGGAAAGATCAGTCAGGTCATCTTTGGCATTCAGCGTCACCACATAGTCTGCTCGCCAGGTGATGCCGTTTGTCAGATACGAGACCTCCACGGTCTGTGGCGCTGCAACGGTGTTATTGATCAGCCAGACCAGGGTTGGTTTGGAGATGAGATTTTCAGGCACCTCAGGGAAGATCACCCGGCCCGGATGTCCGAAGGTGATCTCATTCCCGATCCTGAAGATGGGTCCGTCGTTATTCGACAGCAGGGTCGCTGCGCTAATCTCCTCGCGCTCTGAATAAGGGTTTTTTGTGAAGAGCTTTACCTCTCTTCCGACGTATTTGTCCAGAAGTTTCTGTGGATTCAGCAGGTCATATTCATAATTCTGTTCAAGTACCTGCAGGCTGCCGCTGTCAAGGAGCGAGGTGATGTGGACGCTGGCGGGGATTATCTGGGCAGCCACGTCCATGAAGCGCAGATTCCCTATGCCCTTTGAAAGACTGATCGTACGCTGGTCCTTTACCAGTCCGAGGTTCACATTGTAAATCGTGATCGCCATGCCTGTCTGGTCCGGGAGGCCGGAGGAGATGGCCTGAGGCCCGGATGCGGTCGTGACAGCAGAAAACGCGCAGGGCACAAATACTGCCGAGAGGATCAGCAAGGAGAAACAGGCGATGATAGCTTTATTCATAATCAACCTCCGGGTGACGGTCATAGGTGCAGGGGACATGACCCCACTACTCATACCATATCACACAACAGGGCAGATCACAAAACAAGGCGCCAGTCTACACCACAATCCACAATCACATTTTTTCTGAACAGCGCGACAACACCACGTGCGCTCATTCTCGGTCCGATACTGCCCGGACCTCCGAGGCACCGGCGCAACACGCCGCTGAATCCGCTTACATGCCGTTCTCACGCCGTTCTTTAGATAGAGTGGTTGATTTGATGGTGGACTGTAAGCGTTGGGGGTTTGCTATTTAACCTTGGGGGTGTTAGTCTTAAGCATATGACCTATCGTGAAAAGTGTGATGCGAAACTCGAACGGACACAACAGAAAGAGGACGCAGGACTTATTTCCCGTCGTTTTCCCGAGGTGGCGAGCATTGTTGTGGACATGGAGCACCACAGAAAGGGGATAAGCGATATTCTCCTTTTGAGGACTCTTTATTTTTCATCCGACAGCCAGGCGTATTTTCATATCGAATGTTTAAACAAAGACTGCAAAGACTGTTCCGACGGGTTTGAACTGGACAGCGTTGTTTCCTCGATGATCAGAAGCCGTATAGCAACAAAGCATGGAGCACTGGATTGCGAGGGACATGGTCTTACTTCCAGCCGTGTCAATATCGACTACAAAGTAACCATACAGTATAACCAGGGCTTGTCCCTACCCTGATTTGAGGATCATCTGATTCACTGCTGACCGGGTCTCTCCTATCGAGGTTACGCGGACCGCTGCACGATCACGGACCGGACACTTGTTTTCGCAGATCCCGCAGCCGATGCAGAGATTGGGGTCCATGTAAGGCCGTTTCAGCTGCCTCGTTTTTCCATCACGCTGCTGTACCTCAACAGTCTCAAACCATATTGCCTTCGGAGACGTGGGGCATACCTCTTCACAGACGATGCAGTCGATATTCATTGCCCACGGCAGACACCTTCCCCTGTCGTAAAAGGCGGTGCCGATTTTGAGCGCCTTCTTCGTTTCACCTCTCCCCAGCTTCTTTTCAAGGGTCAGCGGGGCTATGGCGCCCGTCGGGCATACGCGGCTGCAGAGGACACAGTTATATTCGCAGTATCCGATGCTGTTTATCAGCAGCGGGGTCCAGAGTCCCTCAAACCCCGCCTCAAGCAGTGCCGGCTGTATGGCATTCGTGGGACATACCTTCATGCACTCGCCGCACTTGAGGCAGCGTCGCAGAAAATCCCCCTCCGGCAAGGAACCCGGAGGTCTTATGACCTCCGGCCGGGGAGAAGTCCCCGACGTGATGGTGCTCCGCATCACCGGAAAGAGGACAGCCCCGGCAAGGGCAGTCTCGATGAGTCTTCTGCGGTTGATATCAACAGGCACATGTGCTGCGCTCTCGGCCCGCGGCAGACCGTAATGGATCGCATCTTCAGGGCAGTCCGCGATGCAGTTCATGCAGACATGGCATTCGGTGATGCGAAGGGCCGCATCGGGATCGCACCCGCCATGACAGTGGCCGAGACATTTTTTGCAGTCGGTACAGCGCTCGACGTCCCGCCATATCCTGAACAGGGGCCTGAAAGACAGCAACCCAAGGAGCGCGCCCAGGGGGCAGAGGGCCCGGCACCAGAACCGCGGCAGAAACCGGTTCGCCATGATCACCGCGAGGAAGATGATGCCGAGAAAGGTCCCGCCGTTGAAGAGCGGCCTCTTGAGATAGAGCCACCCGCTCTTGAAATTGAAGGCAGGGAATATCGAGACGGCAAAGGACCTGGTGATGAACGGGATCGGATCGAGCAGCCCGATCTGCAGAGACCCGAGGGCCGCCACGACGATAAAGAGAGCAAGCAGATAGTATTTAAGGCGATAGAGCGTGCGGTAGGTATTCAGCGCAACAGTATCGACTACCCTTAATTTATTAAAAATGCTTCCGATGATCTGGTTTATGATGCCCAGGGGACAGACCCAGGAACAAAAAAAGCGGCCGAAGAAGAGTGTGCTGACGATAATGAAAAGTGAGAGAATAAGCCCCTTATATAACGTCCCGCTTGTGAGAAACGAGGCTATTGCCGTAAGAGGGTCGAGTTCCAGAAACAGCGGTGTCTCGTAGCCCTTCATCCGCCGGAAGCCGGTAACCCAGAGGAGGAGAACAAAGAGGACGAGAAAGAAGGCAGCGTAGAGCCGTCGTATATTTCTGAGAGTCAGAAGCCTCGCGATCATATTGTCATCTCTGCCACGTTGAGAGATTTCCAGTCCGAAATCCCGATGCCTCTTTTTTCTGCCATCTGAATGAACGGAACATCCTCAGGTTTCAGGTCAAGAAACCTGAGGCCGTATGACTCAAGCGCCACCAGATCCGTTCCGGCGATGACCGTGTCCCCGGCTGATACGTCCGCGAGGTTGCCGCCGGTTGGACCGTTTCTCCTCAGGACCCTTGTCGCATCCAGAAGAGTGAACGTCGGCCTGATTGCCGTTGCGAGGTCCGCAATCGACGTGTTGATGTCCTGGTGCAGGCGGTTCCTCTGTCCGCCGAGAGACCCATAGAGATTTTTCATCCCCATGGTGCATTTGCTGAGCGAGTGATGTTTCACTATAGGCAGATTGATGAGTTTGTCTGCCTGGTGATAAAACCCGCTGACCGGCCATATCTTGAGGGATTCACCCCTGAGGTCAGTCGGGACAAAATCGTTCTCTGTCGTCAGCCTGATCTTGCCGCCTGACCTTTTTACTGCCTCTTCGATCCCGGAGCGGGAAAAGCACCGGTAGGGGTCATTAACCGGAACGTCGGTGACCCAGACCTCGGACGCCCGGGCCTCAAAACAGAGTTTTACAACAGCAGCGACCACTGAGGGATTCGTGTTGGCCGCCTGTTCCGGCTGCCTGTCCCACGCGACATTCGGTTTTATCAGGACCTTTTCACCGGGATTGATAAAACGGGTGATGCCGCCTATCTTATCTATTGCAGCGCGCACCATCTTCTCTGCGTCTTTGCCATGAACAACGGCCAGCTGCGGGTATACCTTCTTGTCCTCGGTCCGGTAATCCCTGAAGGTGAAAATCTTTGTGTCGCTTCTCCGGACAGGTTCTTTACTGTAAAAGACATAGCCCCAAACACCTGCCGCAGCCGCGATGCCACAGGTGGCAGCTGTCCTGAGCAGAAAGTCTCTCCTGCTGATGCCGGGTTCTCTTCTGTCATTCTTAGAAGGCATATCTCAGCTGCCTTTTTTAAAATATTTCACGACGGCCTCGTCTTCACTCCCGAAGACCCCAAAGATTGCATCGGCTGAGGGGATGAGAAACCAGTTGCCTTCGTATTTGTCCGTCACCCTGTAGAATTGCAGACCGTCCTTTTCGGCCTTTTCATAGTTCATGCCGGACTTTTTGAAATAGTCGAAAAAAGAGGACTGCAGCGCTTTGATCTGCTGTCCGCTGCCTGCCATAAGTGCCACGGTGATCTTTTTATCTCCTGAGCTGTATTCCCGCTCGATAACATTGCGGAGGAAATCAAGCCCCCGGTAGCCTTCCTTCACGAACCGTGTTTTATTTACCTTTCCCAGGTCAGGGAGCCTTGAGAATATGTCGAAAGAATCCCTTCCTGCAGGGGCTGCGGGAAGTGTACTGCTGAACTCCCTGGCGAACCTGAGCAGCGGCGCCTTCGGGTTGTAAGCAGTGATCTTCACATAATATCTGCCCCTGATGAAATTTATGCCTCCGGGGTTTCCGAAGGCCATTGTTCCCACAGAGACCGGCTTCGCGCTGTCTCCTGCCTCATCCGAGAGGACCCCGAAGGCCTGGATGCTGTTACCCATGTCGAAGACCTCGGCCTGCAGCTCCGCTTCGGACGTCTTCGAATCAGCTGCCGCGTACTCCATGAGCGTGAGCCCTGCAAACCCCGCGCCGATGAAATACTCGGCGTGGCCGTCTACATGCTCGTAGAGATTGTCCTTTGTATAGTGTCTTTCCCTGCCGATCTGTCTGAAGCCCGAAACAGTCTTTGCCGCATCAGCCGGCAAGGACTTCTCCCCTGCCGGGATATCTGCAGTTGCGGGTGCTGCTAGCGACTGGCCTTGGGCTGTTAACTCCGATGTTGTTTTAAAGTCGATCAGTGCAGGGTCATAGTGTTGACCCCTGAGATAAAGAATTATCGCAATGCACGGCAGCAGGCCGAGCAATAAAAGCCGGGAAACAAGCGATACAACATTCATCAGGCTATGGACGACCCCGCAAAAGACCCCGGAAAAGACATCGACTCATGGGCATCGCTGAGCATCTCCTTTACCGGGAGGCCATGTGGACATTTTGCCATACAGACCGGCTGGTCGCAGCCAGTACAGGGGGCCGCATTATTTGAGAGAGAGGCATAGGACTGCATCGCCCTTTTTTCCATGCCATAATCCTTAAAATACATGCGGTATCTCAGGACTGTGGCTATCTCTACCCCGGCAGGACAATACCCCTCGCACTGCCCGCAGCCGGTCCTGCAATAATCCCTGGTGTAGAGGGCGGCATATCGATCGAGGACCCTCTGGTCCGCAGCAGTGAATTTCACACCTGATGCTTTGAGATAGAGTTCAATATCCGCAGCTGTCTTCATCGTGATGATAAGCCCGCTGATCTCCGGATGCTTCAGTACCCATTTGAAGGCAGCGTGGGAAAATTCATCGCCTGAGTCTGTCAGGTTCATCTCTTTTGCACCGGCAAGGGTCTTCATGGCTATTACGCCGACCCCCTGCTTATGTGCCTCTTTCATTACTTCGGGCAGCTTGGGGAATTTCATGAAATTGAAGGACGGCTGGATCATATCGTAATGCCCTGATTTTACCGCTGCCATAAGCAACTCTTCCATATTGTTGGGGCCATGGGACGACGTCCCGAGAAAGCGGACCTTCCCGGCCTTCTTGAGAAGGGTGAATGCCTCGAGCATTTCAGGGTCAAGGAGCCTTTTCTTCTCTGTCTCGAGGTCCTTGTTCATCTCACCGATCGCGTGGACAAGGACGAAGTCGAGGTAGTCGGTCTTCATTCTGGAGAGGCTTGCCTCGACCGCCGCTGTATAGTCCTTTGTCCTGGTTCCGCCCGGGAGATGGCCTGGATAGGGCAACGGGTTGCAGAATTTGGAGGCGAGTATGATCTTGTCCCTTTTCAGTTTTGGCATGGCCTCGCCTATGGTCTTCTCAGACTGGCCGTAATCCGGGGCAGTGTCGAAGTAATTGATGCCGCTGTCCACTGCCCGCAGGACCATGGACGCTGCACTGAGCTTGCCTGCGCCGAAGGAGATATCGCTCATTTTGAGCCCGGTCTTTCCGATCGCACGATAGCTTTTTACTGAGGGAGATGGCGGCGCTGTTTCCGGAAAGGCAGGTGAAGGGGAAACAGTCATTGCCGTGGTGGTAAGTGCGGCAGCCTTGAGAAAATCGCGACGTTTCATAATAAGCCTCCTCTGTTGATTAACAATAGACGCCTGTATCAGGCCCTAAAGAGGGCTTAATAGTAGCATACTAAATCAGGGAGACTTTGTGAAGAACAAACAGCAGAGAGCATATTGGGGTCACCCATCAGGAATTCGGTTACTGCGCGCCGGATGGAAAGAACTATACGCCGGTTGTTCTGCTTGCGGCAGTCTTCGGAAGCGGGGAGACGGCGATAGTGTTACAACCGAAATGAATCAGAAGAAAGTTTTAAGCATCAAAGTCTCTTATATACGGTTCTGTGAATCTTTTTTCTGATTTTTGAGCGGACTGGTCTTACCGGAAAGATGGGCCTTTCTTGCGCCGCGCATTTTATCGAGAAATTCAGGGTCTTTCGACAGGAGGAAATCCTCCATCTCATCTTCAAGTTCCTCAAATGCCTTGGCAGCCTTAGAAATTTTTCCTATAAGAATTCCGCGGCAATGTATTTCGTAAGATAAACCCTACATAAAAAAAAGATTTTGCTGATATTCACCGATAGTCATTCCATGATAATCTTTTTCACAAAATGCAGTGAAAAGGGGACAGTACTTTTAATGATTCAAAAGAATAAAATTCGAGAGGGAACTGGGGGACGGAGAGCAGTGGGCGTCTCTGTAATAAATATTGCGGATCGTTC
The DNA here is from genome assembly GCA_049799315.1 of Thermodesulfovibrionales bacterium. Classification (GTDB taxonomy): domain Bacteria; phylum Nitrospirota; class Thermodesulfovibrionia; order Thermodesulfovibrionales; family UBA6898; genus PALSA-1316. The sequence continues at coordinate 11,374 of JBARHQ010000147.1, forward strand.
ACCACAAGCAAATCGTTGATGGATTAAAGGGTTTGAGTAAAAGGAGGATGAAGTGAAAAGATTAGCAATGCGTACTTTTTTAAGCATTTTGGTGATGGTGATTGGACTTTCGGTCTCAGCACATGCAGCGCTTGTGGACATGAACGATGGGACGATCTATGACACAGACACGCAGTTAAGCTGGCTGAAGAATGCCGGGGCGGGAGGAACGCGACAATGGGCGGACGCCAATACTTGGGCAGCGAGTCTGAATACCGGCGGCGGTTATGCCGGTCTGACCGGCTGGCGGCTTCCCAATCCCGATCCTACCTGCACTGGTCTTTTTAACTGCATCAATAGTGAAATGGGGCATCTGTACTACACCGAGTTGGGAAATACGGCTGGGGGGCCGTTTACCAACGCAGGCCCATTTGCAAACTTGCAGGCCAACCTCTACTGGACAGGTACCGTGTATGCGCCAGATCCGACTAACGCATGGACCTTCAGCTTCTACAATGGCGGCCAGAGCTACAACCCTCTGTCTCAAAACGTCCCCTACGCCTGGGCAGTGAGTCCTGGGGCGAGATCTATCCACCTCGTGGACATGAACGATGGGACAATCTATGACACGGATACACAGTTAAGCTGGCTGAAGGATGCTGGAGCCAGCGGATTGACAGACTGGACTCAGGCTGTTGCGTGGGCAGCAAGCTTGAACGCTGGCAGCGGTTTTGCCGGTCTCACCGGCTGGCGTCTACCCGAACCTGATCTTGTCTGTGGAAATGGTTACTACAATTGTACCAACAGCGAACTGGGTCATCTGTATTATACAGAGCTGGGCAATGTGGCAGGTGGCCCTATGACCAACACGGCTCCATTTGTAAACGTGCAGACAAATAACCCTTTCATCAGCCCCATCTATTGGACTGGTACGGAGGCTGATCCGATTGATGCGTGGGCCTTTAATGTCGGCGTTGGCTTCCAGGCTGTCTATACTAAGAATTACAGCGCTAACCATGCCTGGGCTGTGCGTCCCGGAGAGAGAGAGGCAAATCTAATCCATCAATACACATTCGACAGCGGCCCTGTGGCCATTGATTCTATCGCCGGAGCGAATGGCACGTTATTCGGCGCCGCCGCTATCGTGAGCGGCGCTCTCTCCCTCAATGGAAGCAGTGCATACGTCGAAACCACGGGGAACCATATAGTGC
>JBARHQ010000148.1:0-1583 GCA_049799315.1 Thermodesulfovibrionales bacterium
GGGATCCACATGGCTGTTGTAACCTGTTCCCAGAAAAACCATGCGGCATTGAACCCGCATAACATGAAAACCAGCCCGCCCCAGATTGATGGCAGCCAGCTCAAAAAAATCCTGAGAAGGAGATAACCCCCAAACCCTGAAATAACGAGTTTGGCCAACCCCACCAGGTAATAGGCAAGGGCGTTGTCTTTTATGGCAGCAAACAGCAGGAATGCAGGGTTGCAAAGCTCAAGAGATATGGCTTCACCGCCAGCACCATTCGGGTACCAGAGAGGGGTCTCTCCTCTCCAGAGCTGGTCTTTAAGAGTTATCCAGGCAGGGAGCTGCGAATCAAGTATATCGCTCCGCTCCGTATGAACAGCGGTGCGGTCAGTCGGAATGGTTGACCATCCCGGGAATTGCAATAGCCGGTCAAACGGCGCCACGGTTTCGTCAGCAAAGGGATTGGCATTCAATGCGAAAATGGCAAGGCAGATGATGATAAAAAAAGCTGAAAGAGTCTGGTGGCGCGAAAAATATTTGAGCTTTTCTAAAACATCATCAGTGATCAAAGGGCACTCCATCGCATGATACTTTTATTAACATTCACTGTTTCAGAGTAAAATATTTTAACATAGTGCGTTGAGTCAATTCCTTTTGGTCACATCCCGCATTTCACCGGCCTTAAGTCAAGCGAGACAAAGCAGTTTATTTGACTTAGTCCTGCTATTAGTCTAGTATATGAACATGGCTATAGTGAACATGCATGACGCAAAGACACATTTTTCCCGGCTAATCACCCGAGTCGAGAGCGGGGAAGAAATAATTATCGCAAAGGCCGGCTCACCTGTAGCGCGTCTTGTTCCTTTGATCGCTAGGATTGCAAAACGGTCGCCGGGAACTGCCAGGGGCCGGATTGTGATCGATGAGGGTTTTTTTGAGCCATTGCCGGAAGACGTGCTCAAAGACTTCGAGAATTGAGGGCCCTTTTAGACACGCACGCCTTGTTGTGGTGGCTTAGCGATGATCCCCGCTTACCACAGACTGTCAGGGACATCATCTCCGATGGGAATAGCGAACTCTATTTCAGCGCCGCCGGTTGCTGGGAAATAGCAATCAAGGCCCAACTCGGCAAGATAACTCTTCCTGAGAAGCCCGGTGTCTTTATATCTGACCAGCTCACCCTGAACAGCATCCAGAGCCTTCCCATACAATCCAGCCATGCCCTTAACGTATTCAATCTGCCACCTCTTCACCGGGACCCTTTTGACAGGATACTCGTTGCCCAGGCGCAGCTTGAAAATATGCCGATAATAACTTCGGACGCATTGATCGCGCTTTATCAGGTAAAAACCATATGGGGGAGATAAAAAGCTGTGCGCCCTGTTTTCAACAGAGTTGTAGAAAACCGATCATGGCGCTTATATTCATTTCATGCCTTAGCTGCTTTTGAATATATAATTCAATCAATCCCAGTCCCAGTTGTCCTCAATATTAAACCAGTTATGCTCGTTGCTGAAGATAGGACAGGTAATAGATATCTCGGAATACGTAATGAATGCAGCCATTATTATCACAAGGAAGATCGGATTAAATTTTATTTT
>JBARHQ010000149.1:0-8579 GCA_049799315.1 Thermodesulfovibrionales bacterium
TCGTTTATCGATTGACAGATTAATGCTTTGACGGTACCTTCACAAATACCTCATCATCGTTTCCAATAAGGCTATCATATAATTCAAAGCTCTGCAAACGGTCTGCCTTTTTTGTGTCTGCGCCTCAGAAAAACCGTTTATGGTCAAAAGGGGCTTTGCCCCTTGCCCCAGTTACCTTTCTTGCGCGGCCAAGAAAGCTAACGCAAAGAATGCCGCCCCAACGAAAATTTCACTGCGTGACAGCCGCACTCCGCTAAATTTCAGAACTCGCTCCTGGCAGAGCTCAGACATGCTGAAATTTTTCACGCTCCGTGCGTCCTAAATTTTCGAAGGGGACAAGCATTAAGAAAAAACAACTTTTACCTTCATGTCTCTCTGGATAGCTGCGGGGGCCCCTTTGAAAATTCCAGCATCGCGACCGAGGTCGAGCGTGAAGAATTCTGGACTGTCTGAGTCCCGAACGCTTCCGGGACGAGTTTCCAGAATTCAGCGAGGCCGACCGAGCAGGGCATAAGGAATTTTCTCAGGGGTGCGCTCTTTTGGGTACTTTTCTGTCGCATTACAGAAAAGTACCTGGGGCGCGGGGTGGAACTCCTCATTAATTAAAACCGTTTCTTGTCAAAAGGGGCTTTGCCTCAAAGCAATTGAACTTGGGGCCAAACCTACAAATAACACTTAAGGGCTAAGTAAAGATTTGGCCCTGAAAGACTTTTGCCTCAATCCCAAACGACAGCACCCTCCAGCTCTCAGGGATTAATTACAGTTTCCGGCACCATCACACACAACGCCTCCGTTCTGGTTGCACTGCGTGAATGACGGCAAAAATGCTATTTCGCAGCTATTGGATGTGCAGACAGGGGTTGCACATTGGTTGCCAGTACCTGGACAATCTGAAGCCGTTATGCAAGTAACGCAACTTCCGGAGCCGTCGCAGATTCTGCCGCCGTTCTGGTTGCATACCGTTCCCGCTGCCATATATGAACTAACACAGGCATAGCTGATGCAAGCACGGCTTACACATTCGGTATTCTGATCAGGACAAAGAGCCCCGGCAACTTCCGCGCCCTTCACCCAGGCCTTTTTCCCGCAGACGATTTCGGATGCCGCAGCATCTCCACTGCCGGTGTTGACAACGTTAGCATTACTGCCGATCTGAGGCCCCCATGTTCCATCCGTCCTCAGTCCCCAGAAAGTCTTGCCTGCATGAACATCTATGGTTGTTGCCCCACTTGTATTATCCGGCACCGGCAGTTTGGCCTGAATATCGCTCAAAGATTTACCAGTCCCTGCTGTAGGCCCTGCAACCGGTTCGCTGAAAGCGCCGGGGGCTAAAATATCAGCCCCGGTATCGAGCCGGTTGTAAATGTCAGTTGTCGTCGGCATCCCGCTTCCGACGGATGGGTCTGTCCCCGGGTCGAGCTGCCCCGCGTATACGCTTAACGGTATGAGTACTGCACACAGAATAAGCACTAAGGTCATTCTTCTAATCATGGTAACTGATCTCCTTTATTGTTGAATCGCAATGCCGTCGGTCGCCACTGTGCCGTCGGTCACCGTTATGCTCCCGGGGATGGCGCTTGTTTGTCCTGCGACCCTCGAAAATCCTGCCTGGTACCCGCCTTCTATACTCACCTTCTTCGACTGATTAAAGTCCATTGGGATAAAGGTCCCGTAGTGCTTCAGCAATATACGCTCCCCGTTGGTCTTAACATTTTCATACGCATCAGGAAGGCTCTTCTCATAATTGGCGCCGACGCTGTCTATCCTCTGGATCATGTATTCGGCAAATGTTGCAGAAAGGGTGTGGTTCTGGTCTATGCCGGTGATCTGGAAGCTTCCGGCCGGATTATTGACATTTCCACCATTGTCGGAAAGTGACAAAATGTAGTACTCCGACAACGGGGTGATTGAGCAGGTGACGTTCCAGCCATCCGGAGCTGCTGAAACGCAGGATATCCCACCATTCGTGCTGGGACTGAGCGTAATCGCATGTTGAATGGTTTTTACGCTATAGGCAGGGGAAGCACTGTCGAAATGTATCCAACCTACATTCTCAGCCCATGCGTATCCGGTTAAGGCACCGGCAAGTTTGTCGAAATGCATATTCCCGTTCGCAGCGCCAAAGTTAACCCAGCCAGAGGTCTCACTCCAGCCATAACCACTGAGGTTTCCATCTGCCATTATAACTCCCCAGTCATCCTTCGTAGTATTGCCATAGGTGTGAGTACCACCACCGGAATAACTGCCGAGCTTTATCCAGCCGATGTTCTCTCCCCAGGCATACCCTTCAAGATGGTCAGGATATACCGTTACCCCAGCCTTATCTGGCCTGAAGTTGGCCCATCCCGAGGTTTCTGACCATGCGTATTTATCAGTATCAATTATGTTGCCCGTGGAAAGGGGCGATTTGTAGATGATTCTCAAATAGGGTCTGGTGTTCGGATTTGGATCGTCTGAAGAATGCACAAAAAAACCAACAGAGCCATTGTTACATCCTACATCTGGTGAATATATAGTGAGACCATTATTTTGAATCGTTGCATTCTTCCACTTTACGTATGTATCCGTTATGTCATACTCCTGAAACCCTAAATTGTTCGGAACACTCAAACTTATCGGACCATACACTTCACTGCCTTCAGCAGGCATCGCACCGGATCCTACCGTCATCTCATTCCATGCTTCAGCCACTGGGAAAAAATAGAAATCAGCAGCGCAGTTGCTCCAACACGTGGATGTCTGCTCATAATGCGTCAGACCAAGATATACCCTGTAAATACTGGCGGGCAACGAGTCAATATTAAACTGTATGTATCCTTTTATATTGCAGCCATTACAATTGCTGCGAGGATACCCTCCGATCACAATATCGGAACCGCTATAGACACCACCGCAAGACCATGCATATGCATCCTTTCCGGCATTCAGGGAACCATCATCAGTGCCGTCATTAAGCCCGGGGGTCGGTCTGAACAGGATTTCCGCAGAGGTAACTTCGGAGAAAGTGCCCCACCTTCCAACTATTACCAGCGATACAAGAAGCAGATAAAAAATTCTCAATGGCCTCTTCGCAGACATATTAGGCACCTCCAGAAATATTGCATTGATTGCTTGAACGAGATTTCTAATACTGATATTATGCGGGTGATATTCGTTAATTTCAAGAGCGCTCGGGTTAAGGGTGCCGGTTAGATAACGGGTTATTCCGGCAATCAACAGTCCAAGTACTTTATCCCCGGTGCGGGCTTGAAGCCGACATCGCAGCCTGCTTTCCGAACAGCCCGGCGACCGTGCATACTTCGGGACAATCTATATTTTCTCGCCTGCGGGCGACGGTCTTGCTCTTATATGGAAGGCTAATTTATTATATAAGTCATATAGTTAGTCGTGATTTAACTGCCTAAACCCCAAGGAGGTTATAAACCCTATGAGTTTCACATATGTCCGTAAGATACCTAAGCCTAAGGAGATCATTGCATCTATGCCGGTTCCGAAGGACCTCGCCCAGATCAAGAAAAAGAGGGACGAGGAGATCAGGGCGGTTTTTACCGGCGAGTCCGCAAAGCTCATCCTCATCATCGGCCCCTGCTCCGCGCATGACGAAGACGTGGTCTGCGATTATATCTCCCGGCTCGCGAAGGTCCAGGCCGCTGTCAGTGACAGGATCATCATCATCCCGCGCATCTATACCAACAAGCCCCGGACCACGGGTATAGGGTACAAGGGCATGGCGCATCAGCCGAACCTTCAGGAAGAGCCAAATATCGTCGAGGGTATCAAGGCCATCAGGAAGATGCATCTCCGGGCGCTGCGGGAGTCCAACCTCCCTGCGGCGGACGAAATGCTCTATCCCGGGAACTATCCCTACCTGGAGGACGTACTGAGCTACGTTGCGGTCGGAGCGCGCTCGGTCGAAAACCAGGCCCACCGCCTCACCTGCAGCGGCCTCGATATCCCGGCCGGCATGAAGAACCCGACCTCCGGCGACAATGAGGTGACCCTCAACTCCATACAGGCGGCGCAGGCCCCGCACACCTTCAGCTATAACCGGTGGGAAGTAAAGACAACCGGCAATCCTCTTGCTCATGCCGTTCTCCGGGGAGCTGTCGACCACCATGGGCTTGCGGTCCCCAACTACCACTATGAGGACCTTCTGAAATTCGCCGAGGCTTACAAAAAGCGCGGTCTTGCAAACCCTTCGATCATCGTCGATACCAACCATGCCAACTCCAACAAGAAATACGCCGAACAGCCCCGGATTGCGAAGGAAGTGATGTGGAGCCGGAAGCACTCTTCCACTCTGAAAGGCATGATCAAGGGGTTCATGATCGAAAGCTTTATCGAAGAAGGGGCGCAGAAAGTGACAGACAATGTCTACGGAAAGTCCATCACCGACCCTTGCCTCGGATGGAAAGACTCGGAAAAACTGATCAGAGAACTCGCTGAGCAGACCTAAGACCATTCAGTAGGTCAGCCTGCACCCGGACTGCAAAGAGAGGGGAACAGGCTGACCCTCTCTTTGTGATAGAATCACCTATGACCTGTTACGACATCATCTTCCCTTTGGCGCTCGGCCCCCTTACCTATCGCTGCCCTGAACATCTTGCCGACAGCATGGAACCGGGAATGATCGTCACTGCACCGCTCAGAAAGAGGATAACCCAGGGCATTGTCCTGCGAAAAAATGACGCCCCTCCTGACAGTCGGCTGAAGGATCTGATCGGGCCCACCGGGACGGTCATCGGCAGGCCTTTGCTGCGGCTGATCCCCTGGATGGCGGAATACTATATAGCCTCTGAAGGTATGGTCCTGAAACAGACCCTTCCCCCGGAACTCTTCGAAAAAACCTCAATGCACCGGCAGAGAAAAAAGGCAGAGCATAGCCGGCCTGAACTTCCTGAAGTGCCTGATTCAATGCTTTTGCCCCTGTTCGGAGCCCTTCAGGAAAAGAAATTCAGCCCGATTCTCATCCATGCCCATTCAGTGCCCCAGGAATATTCTGTGGCGCGTGCGGTCGTCGAAAAGACAGAAAACGTGATCATCCTGGTACCGGAGATCTCGCAGGCAGACCTGCTCTACCAGACCCTTTCTGCAGACTCTCCCGGAAGGATATGCCTGCTGCATAGCGGGCTGTCAAAAGGCCGGCGCACCGCAACGATCGAGGGGATCATCGCCGGTAACCATGATATTGTGATCGGGACGCGGCATGCCCTGTTTGCCCCACTGAAAAAAGTTTCGTGCCTCATGGTGCTCCAGGAACACAGCAGTTTCTATAAAATGGAAGACGGCATCAAATACCACATGAGAGATGTCGCAGTAAAGAGGGGGTTTCTGGAGAAGGCAGCCGTCGTCCTGTCATCCGTCACCCCTTCCATTGATTCATGTTTTAATGCGCTGGCGGGAAAATACGGATTTATCCGTCCTGACAGTCCGCATCCCCGTCCGAAGATCTCTGTCGTTGATATGAGATACTGTAAAAAGACCACTCCTTCAATATCCAAGACAGCGGTCAATCTTGCCTCAAGCAGGCTCGGGATCGGGAAAAACGTCATGTTCATCGTAAACAGAAAAGGCTACTCAACGCTTATCTGCCGGGAGTGCGAGCAAACGGTCTTATGCCCGGACTGCGCCATAGCCATGGTCATGCACAAGGAAGATAAGACGCTCAGATGTCATTACTGCGGAAAAGTCACGGAAATACCCCTGAAGTGCGGCCGTTGCAGGAGCATTGCGCTGGAACCAATCGGGTCAGGGACCGAACGCGTGCAGGAGGATATCGAGAAAGTCCTGAAGACCCCGGCAATCCGTTTCGACAAGGATGTCATTAAAAAGCGCTCTGACATCACAAAGATACTCAAAAATATAACTGATACACCATCAAACCTGCTCATAGGGACGAAACTCCTCACGACACATCTCACGATGCTGCACGGGTTTTCACTTGTAGTAATCCTGAACATCGACGCCTCGACGAACTTCCCTGATTTCAGGGCCTCGGAGAAGTCCTTTGCAGAACTTTCGTCCATCCTCGGGCATATTGACCCGGACGGCGACCTGCTGATACAGACGAGGGCTCCGGGTAGTCCGATGCTGCGGTACTTCAGGGACGGAAACTACCGTGGTTTTGTCAATGAGGAGCTTGAGATGCGCAAGGCACTCTCGTTCCCTCCCTTCTCACGGATGGTCGAGATAACCATTTCTGGAAAGACGGAACTGGCAGAGAAGATCGTCAGGGGCCTGGGTAAGGACGGTCATTCGATAGAGATACTCGGCCCTGTGGTGTCCCAGTCCAGGCACGGCCTCCGGCAGATGTCGATATTCCTGAAGTCTTCAGACAGAAAGGCCCTGAACCGTGCGGCCAGATCGGTCCTGGATGCCTATGGCGCAGACAAAGACACCCAGGTCAGGATCGATGTTGATCCTGTCTGAACAGCGTGACAGTTTCAATGACGCCGGCTGACACAGGGATGTTGATACTAAATGGACTATGGAGCAGACTATCCCAAGAACCATGAAACCATCATGGTCCTTTGTTCGTTATGTCCGTTATTCTCTGATGCCTTTATCGGTCTTTATTGCCGTTGATTGATGTCGTTAATATCCTTTTCATTTGACTCATAACCGCGCGACTGACCCGCTTGACGGGTCGAGCCGTTTGGTTGGACAATCGCGTTCATCTGATGGTCTCGCTATAACGGACTCAGGCACTTTTGCACAACCTTAAATATCAGACTCCGCTCCCTCCGACTTTTCCATCTTTATTTCTATCGTTTCAGGGCTGAAATCCTGTTCATTTGGCCAAACAATCGTGCCATATTCAATCCTGGCCCTCTTAAAATAGTTATAATCTTTTAATTCTGTGAAGATTCCTTTGTCAAGATACGGCATTACATCAAAAATACCTCTTTCTCCGGTTGATAATTTGACCTTGATTTTGTAATTAGGCAGAATTTCAAAGGCTGTCACGTCTGGAATCATTTTGCATCCTCCTATTTCAGCGGGTCAATCTTAAACGGCGGATTTCCCTCGACAGCAAGTGTCCAGTCAGCATTCAATTCATCCCTGTGAAGTTCAATCCAAGCCTGTACTAATCTCAGTTGGCGTTGAGGAATCTCGCCGTCAAGTATTTCTGCTGTTTCTATATCGATAGAAGCCCTAAACTCGCTGTACCTTACATGAATATGCGGCTTATGGTGTTTATCGTTGTCAAAAGAGAACAACTGAACTATGATTCCGTAAAACATGGATATTATCGGCATCTTATTGCTCCTTGTGTTATATTTCTCCTGCATCTTGTGTGAGCGCCCGTCTGATGTAGTATAAATCTCTAGCCCAAGCTGTGACAATAGCTGCGGGCTCATTTAAAATCATTTCATTTTTAAAAATGGGATGTGTCCCTCTTAGCGATTTATAGCGATTTATGCTTCCACCTCAGCTGGTCATTTCTCCCGCTTTGCGACACCCACGAAGCTTGCTACCCCTCGGACATCAAGAGAATCGAGGTTAACGATCTCCCACCCCTCGGCACCGAGTTGGTTAAGGTACACCTCCAGGGCCACACGGCCCTTTCGCCCAGTGAGCGTTGAGCCAGCAGCGTCACTGGAGTCGACAATTCTGTACTCCCATGTCCGCATGATACCTCCTTTAGAATGTGAAACGGTTGTAGCCGCTTGAACTGTTGGTTGTCACACTCGAAGTACGACAGAGCCAACGCAATAAGTTGAGCGGCTTGGCCGCTCGAACAGCTGGTTAGGATTAATCATCCTTGTTCAATGTCAACGACTGGCCACGTAGTTTTCCCATTTATACACCATCAGATTATCTATTTGTCCACATAGATATATTTGACGGTTTTAACCCCGTTTAACTCTGCTGAAATCCAAAGGGACCTATCCATACCGCTCCCAACCTTTCCTAAATCATATATACAAGGGTTTTTTGAAGTTTTACAACTTTTGCTGCCACACGTAGGATCATTTTTCGCAGAACATTGAGGCTCATATAGCAGTTGGCAGTCTTTAGGATTTGGATGTTCGTTCGGAAAAACATAATTCCCCTTGCACATAGCGAAGACAGAAATAGTTGCACCTTGCGGATGCGTTCCGATACTAAGCACATAATGTGTCCCTTGATCTTTTATCACCACCCCCAAGCCTAATTCATCAGTGTTTACTAAGTGATTGTGATCATTTCTTGCAGATAACTCGATCTTAGCAACCTGAATATTGTGCTCTAGTTTTTTGAGGGTCTCTGATTCCTTGTCTGTTTGAACCTGCAAGTCGGAAATGCGATGTTCTAGCTCGGCACTTTTCTGCTGACTTACTGTGACCTTCGAATCAAAATACCCTTTAACAATTTGACTTCCGAGCAAAATAACTATAATCGATGCAGCAATCGAGGCTGCTATCGCGCCCAGCGTCGGACCTAAATGCCATAGCCAGCCTCTGGTGCTCTCCTTCCGGATTGATTCGATTTGAACTTGTATTAATTCGCGTCGAAGTTCTTCTTCAGGCTTTAACTCCATATTTTTGCCTTCTGTGTGTTCATTAGTTTGTTCTTCATTTCCCAGCATCATATTC
>JBARHQ010000150.1:0-11174 GCA_049799315.1 Thermodesulfovibrionales bacterium
GGCAAAACCACCTTGTTGCAAAAAAAAAGAACGACGCTTTATCATTAATCTGTTTATAAAGTAAGAAGTCGTCATCCTCGGGCTTGACCCGGGGATCCATGAACATATTGAAAAGAATGGATTCTCGCCTTCGCGGGAATGACGGCCAAAAACAAAAATGACAGTTTATACACAGACATTAAAACAGAAATAAGGGATGGAAAGAGGTGTTATGAAAAAGACCGTATTATTGTTGGTTGTTATCGTGCTGTTCACCGCATGCGGCGGTAAAAAAGAGGTTAAACCAGTTTCTCAGGAGTCGGCCACCTATACCGAGGCGGCGACTTTAGCTGAGACGATACGAAACGCCTTTGTCAGCAACGACCGCGTTACGCTACAGAAAAACGCAACAGAGCAGGGATACCGGGACATTACGGCCAGCAAGAAAATGTTTGATCAGCTCGAGTTGACTTTCACGCCCCGTTGGTTTGAGATCGAACAGAACCAGGTCCTCCTGAACGTCTCGTGGAAGAGTGTCTGGACAATTATGGGAAAGAAGGCTGAGGACCGGGGCATGGCTGTCATGGTGATGGAAGGCAGACCCCTGAAGGTCTCAAAAGTCCTGCGGGCAAACCCCTTTATATACCCTGAACAATAAAGGACTATTTACAGGTGCTGCAGGATCCTTTATGGCAGGAACTGCAGCCTGATGACGAGTCGGCAGAAGGCTTCTCACCGCCGCTCATACCAAAGGTTGACATCATCTTCCTGATATTTCCGGAGGAACACTTCGCGCACAATACTATGGTACTTGCGAAGACCAGTTTTTCAAACTCCTCGCAGCAGTCGTTGCAGGTGTATTCATAAATAGGCATAGAATTACTATTTTTTTGAAGGGGATTTTTTCTTCGGGACCTTCTCCCAATCCTTTAAGAACTTTGCGAGTCCTATATCGGTCAGCGGATGTTTTATCAGCTGGGCTATGACTGAATAGGGGATCGTTGCAATATCCGCACCCATCCTGGCGGCGTCAAGGACGTGGAGCGGGTTCCGAATGCTGGCGACGATAATCTCGGTATTGAACAAATAGTTGTCGTAAATATCGACAATCTCCTGGACGATTGCCATGCCGTCATGGCTGATGTCATCAAGTCTGCCGACAAAGGGGCTGACATACGTGGCCCCTGCTTTTGCTGCAAGCAGTGCCTGAGTGGAAGAGAAGATGAGGGTCACATTAGTCCTGATCCCGGCCCCGGCCAATTTTTTTACAGCCTTAAGTCCCTCCTCGATCATCGGTATTTTGATCACGATGTTCTTATGGATCTTTGCCAGAACGGTGGCCTCCCTGATCATTTCACCGGCAGTGAGGCCGACCACTTCGGCGCTGACCGGTCCGTCGACGATGTTGCAGATCGCCTTGAAGGTCTCGACAGGGTCCTTACCCTCCTTCGCCAGGAGAGACGGGTTTGTGGTCACGCCATCGACAACGCCGAGTTCCCATGCCTTCCTGATTTCTTCAATATTTGCTGTGTCGATAAAGAATTTCATGAAACCGCCTTGCTTTTTTATAGAAATTTATGATTATATGACAGGGCTGCAGTTCGGCAGCATGTGTTTCTCAATACATTACTATAAAAAAAAGCATGGAAAATCGCAACTATATATATAACAGGCTGATTATAAATGTTTTTTCAGGTTGTGACGACCGGCAGGCTGCAATTATAATGTCGGCTGATAATCCTGAGATCAGATAAATAAGTAATTCTTATCTATTTATCAGAAATATGAATTTGACTTAAAAAAAAGGGGAGGCTTATAGTTATAGGGTTGTAATAAAGATTATAACTGCCATAAATAAAATTTATTTGTATATCGCACGGTTTTTCGGAAGACATGCAGATGGACGAAAAGCCGCTTCGCACAGACTGAACAGACTATCAGCAGAAGATTAATTTACTGACTTTAATTTAATACACAGGAGGAACACAGAATGTCTTTAATTAAACCGCATGGTTCAGACGAGCTAAATCCACTATTTGTATATGACACGGCTGAAAATGAAGCCCTGCAGAAAGAAGCTAAAGGTCTGACTTCTATTGTTGTGAGCTCAGCCACTGCAGCGAATGCAGTTATGCTGGGTGGTGGGTACTTCAACCCCTTAACAGGCTACATGAATAAAGCCGATGCTCTGTCTGTTGCTACAGATATGAAAACAACATCCGGCCTGTTCTGGCCTACTCCAGTTTTAAACCTGGTTAAAGATGCAGGCAGCATTAAAGCTGGCGATCGCATAGCACTGAAAGATCCAAACGTTGAAGGCAATCCAATCCTTGCAGTTATGGATGTAAAAGCGGTTGAAGAATTCAGCGATGCAGACATGGCGCTGATGTCTGAAAAAGTTTACCGCCCCAAGCCTCCTGAAGCTCATCCGGGGGTTGAAGCATTCAACGCTCAGGGTAAAGTTTGTCTTTCTGGTCCAATTAAAGTATTAAACTTTTCTTACTTCCAGGAAGAATTCCCGGACACTTTCCGTACTGCAGTCGAAATTCGCAACGAAATCACTGAGCGCGGCTGGAAGAAGGTTGTTGCTTTCCAGACTCGTAACCCCATGCATCTGGCCCACGAAGAACTTTGCCACATGGCAATGGATCGTTTAGGTTGTGACGGGCTGGTTATTCATATGCTGCTTGGTAAATTGAAGGCAGGAGATATTCCGGCCCCTGTTCGTGATGCTGCGATCCGTAAGATGGTCGAGCTTTACTTCCCCAAAAACAGTGCAATGGTTACCGGTTACGGTTTCGATATGCTGTATGCCGGTCCGCGCGAAGGGGTATTGCACGCTATATTCCGTCAGAACATGGGAGCAACTCACTTTATTGTCGGTCGTGACCATGCAGGTGTTGGTGATCACTACGGTCCATTTGATGCGCAGACCATCTTTGATAATGAGGTTCCTGCCGGTGCGCTGAAAATTGAGATCTTCAAGGCAGACCACACTGCATACTCGAAGAAACTGAACAAGGTTATGATGATGTCTGAAGCGCCTGATCATAAAAAAGAAGACTTTGTTCTGCTTTCAGGCACAAAAGTTCGTGAAATGTTAGGTAAAGGTATTGCACCACCTAAAGAATTCTCACGTCCCGAAGTGGCTGAAATTCTGATTAAATATTATCAGAGTCTTGAAAAATAAATTCACAGCTTATTAAAGGCAACTCACAAAGAAAGGCGCATAATTATCGACTTCATTAAGGTATGGGCTGCGGGCAACGGGCAGAGAAATCTGCCCTATTGCCCGTCGCCTGTTACGAAGATGAGAGGGGGTGAAGTAACAGGCATTATTAAAAGGCAGCAGGTTTGTTGCAGTGCTTATCTTTAATCATCTACATCATCAATAAAATCTCAGAGGAGGTTAGTCAATGCCAAGTTTTGTTATTACAGAGAAGTGTGACGGCTGCAAGGCGCAGGATAAGACTGCTTGCCAGTATATCTGCCCCAATGACCTCATGACCCTCAACAGGGACCTCATGAAGGCATACAATCAGGAACCGGAGCAGTGCTGGGAGTGTTACAACTGCGTGAAGATCTGCCCTCAGCAGGCTATCGAGGTAAGGGCGTATCAGGATTTCGCACCATTGGGTGGTAACGTTATCCCGATGAGAGGTACTGATTCCATCATGTGGACAGTCAAATTCAGGAACGGATCCCTCAAGAGATTCAAATTCCCGATCAGACTGACAGCAGAAGGCTCGGTTGATCCGTATGCAGGCAAGCCGGCTGCCGATCTGTCCAAACTCAAGCAGCCAGGATTTTTCACACATCAGGGTGCGGGCAAGACAATGCCCACACTGAAATAAGGAGGCTATATAATGGAAAAAGAAACCTGTACGTTTTCATTCTGTGCCAAGCCCGAGGTGGTTGAGGTAGAAACAGATATCCTCCTCATCGGCGGCGGTATGGCATGCTGCGGTGCAGCCTATGAGGCAACGCAGTGGGCAAAAGGCAAGAATATTAAGATCACGATGGTCGACAAGGCAGCAACAGACAGATCCGGCGCTGTTGCCATGGGTCTTTCGGCAATCAACACCTATATGGGCGAGAACGACCCCAAGGATTATGTGAAGATGGTCAGAGGCGATCTGATGGGCATAACCAGGGACGACCTTGTCTATGACCTCGGCAGGCACGTTGATGATTCCGTTCAGCTTTTCGAGGAATGGGGACTCCCGATCTGGAAAAAGGGCGATGACGGCTTCTCTCTCGACGGTTTTCAGGCCAGAGATGCGGGCAAGAAACTGCTGAAGGACGGCGGAGAGCCTGTACGGTCCGGCAAATGGCAGATCATGATAAACGGTGAATCTTATAAAGTCATCGTTGCAGAAGCTGCAAAGAAGGCCCTCGAGGCCAACAGGGCCGAGACCGGCGTCGCACAGAACCATTTTGAAAGGGTATTTATCGTAAAGCTTTACCATGATGCCAATGACCCCAAGAGGGTTGCAGCAGCAGCGGGCTTCAGCGTAAGAGAAAACAAGATATACCTCTTCAAGGCAAAGGTCATGATCAACGCCTCAGGCGGAGCTGTTAACGTCTTCAGGCCGCGGTCGACCCAGGAAGGCCAGGGCCGCGCATGGTATCCTGTATGGAACTCGGGCTCAGGTTATGCCCTCGGGCTTCAGGCCGGCGCAGAGCTGACGATGATGGAAAACAGGTTCGTGCCTGCACGGTTTAAGGACGGCTACGGGCCTGTCGGCGCATGGTTCCTCTTCTTCAAGGCAAAGGCAACCAACGCACTCGGCGAGGACTATTGTGTCGGCAGCAACTTTGAAGAGACGAAGAAACTTTACAGCCCGTATGCAGAAAAGCTCGGTACCTGCATCAGAAACCATATGATGATGATGGACATGAAGGCAGGCAAGGGCCCGATCTATCTGAACACCCATACAGCAATGGATATTCTCAGCACGAACTTCAAGGAAAAGCTTGGCGATAAAGAAGGCGCCAAGAAGATCAAGCACCTTGAGGCAGAGGCCTGGGAAGACTTCCTTGATATGGCCATCGGTCAGGCGGGTCTCTGGGCCTGCAAGAACATCGAGCCTAACAAGGAGCCTTCAGAGATCATGCCGACGGAGCCGTATCTCCTCGGTTCACATGCAGGTTGCGCAGGATTCTGGTGCAGTGGACCCGAAGATCTTGGTGCACCTGACCACTACCATTGGGGTTACAACAGGATGTCCACCGTCCCCGGCCTCTTCATGGCAGGCGATATCTGCGGTGCATCAGGCCACAAGTTCTCCTCAGGCTCACATGCAGAGGGAAGGATTGCAGCCAAGTCTGCGCTGCAGTTTATGTTTGACCATGCCGATTACAAGCCTGCTATCAAGGAGACTGCGGATCAGATTGCAGCAGACCTTTACTTCCCGTTCGAGACCTATGAGAAGTACAAGACTGTTTCTACTGACCCGGCGATCAATCCTCACTACATCAGGCCGAAGATGCTCCAGACCAGACTGCAGAAGATCTCCGACGAGTACTTTGGCGGTATCTCAACCTGGTACATGACTTCAAAGACCATGCTGAATGAGGGTCTGAAGCTGCTTGACATGCTCAAGGAAGACGCTGCCCTGATGGGCGCAAGCAACCTCCATGAGCTGATGAGATGCTGGGAGAACTACCACAGAATCCTTTCTGTTGAGGCACATGCACGGCATATCCTCTTCAGGGAAGAGACACGGTATCCCGGATATTACTACAGAGGCGACTTCCTTGCCATTAACGACAAGGACTGGAAGTGCTTTGTCAACTCGAAATACGATGCTGAGAAGAATACATGGGAAATGAAAAAAGTCCCGTATGTTGCACTTATTGCTGACTGATTGAACCACTCCGGGAGGGCTTCGGCCCTCCCGGAATCTTCAAGAAAAGGCACGATGCACAATGCACAATACACAAGGCCCCTTTTTGTACTGTGCAGTATGCATTTTGCACTCACGCAAACTGACTTACTGCCTAAAGGAGGATAAGTATGGCAGAAAATAAAAAAGTACTGGTTATAGGAGGCGGCTTCAGCGGCCTTACCGCAGCGGTCGAAACGGCCGAGGCAGGGTCCGAGGTTATCATTATTGAGAAGACCCCCTACTTTGGCGGCAGGGTGACGCAGCTCAATAAATATTTTCCAAAGCTTTGCCCCCCTAACTGTGGTCTTGAGATAAACTTCAAGAGGATCAAGAACAGTGGTGATGTCACCTATCATACACTTGCCGAGGTCGAAAAGATCACCGGGCAGGAGGGTGACTTTGAGGTAACCGTCAAAATTAAACCCCGTTATGTTAATGACAAATGCGTCGGTTGCAATGCCTGCGCCGAGGCCTGTCCGGTAGAGATGCCGAACGAGTTCAACTTCGGGCTGGACACAACCAAGGCTGCCTATATAACACATAACCAGGCGTTCCCGTTCATCTATACGATTGATGACAGGTACTGCAAGGGAAAGGCGTGCGGCAAGTGTGCTGAGGCCTGTAAATACAACGCGATCGACCTCGATATGAAGCCTGAGACCGTAACACTCAAGGTAGGCTCTATCATCCTTGCTGCAGGATGGGACCTTTATGATGTCTCAAAGCTTGACAACCTGGGCGGTGGAAAGATAAAGAATGTTATCACGAACATGCAGATGGAGCGTCTCGCCTCACCGAACGGGCCGACAGCAGGCAAGGTGCTCAGGCCGTCGGACGGGAAGGAGGCAAAGAACATTGCCTTTGTCCAGTGCGCCGGAAGCAGGGACGAAAACCATCTGCCGTATTGCTCGTTTATCTGCTGCATGGCATCCTTAAAACAGGCTACCTATGTCAGGGAGCAGTACCCGGATTCAACGGCCCAGATCTTTTATATCGATATCAGGACCCCCGGACGTTATGAGCAGTTCTACTGGAAGGTCAAGGACGACCCGAATGTCACCCTGACAAAGGGCAAGGTCGCCGGGATAACGGAAGACCCGGCCACCGGGGACGTCATACTCGAGGCAGAGGATATTTTTGCAGGCAAGAAGATCCGGAAGACCTTTGACATGGTTGTTCTTGCAGCAGGCATGGTGCCGTCAACAAAGAATTCGAAGATCCCCGTTGAAGTCTCATTAACGCCGGACGGCTTTGTGATGCCTGCATCCCTCAAAAAGGGTATATACGCAGTCGGCACGCTCAAGAGCCCGGTTGATGTTGCAAAGTCAGTTCAGGACGCAACAGGGGTTGCAATAAAAAGCATTCAGAGTGTGAGGAGGTAGAGGGTACGATGGAGAAGAAATTCGGTGTATACATATGTAAAGGCTGCGGCATCGGCGAGACCGTTGACATAGAAAAACTCAAAAAGAACACCGCCGGAGGGGCAAGGGTCCCTGCTGAGCAGATAAAGGAGCACGGGATTCTCTGCAGCCCTGAAGGGCTGGAGCTGATCAGGAACGATGTCAGGGAAGGTATGAACACGCTCATCATCGGCGCCTGCTCTCCCCGCGTCAAGTTTGAAGAGTTCGATTTCCCCGGGACTCTGACGGAACGGGTCAACCTCCGCGAGTTTGTGTCCTGGACCCAGGAGCCGATGACAGAGGCGACTCAGACCCTGGCCGAAGATTACCTGAAGATGGGGGTTATCAAGACCCAGAAGGGAAATCTGCCGGAGCCGAATATCCTGCCTGACCTGAGCAATGCTATTATGGTCATCGGCGGTGGTATCTCCGGACTGACCGCTGCGCTTGAGGCAGCGAATGCGGGTTATCAGGTGACTCTGGTCGAAAAAGAGGCTGAACTCGGTGGCTGGGCTTCAAAGCTCTATAAGGAAGTTCCGCGTCAGTATCCCTACGATAAGCTGGACGAACCGCAGGTTTTCGATAAGATCCGGGAAGTCGAAGCACACCAGAATATCAAGGTCTATAAGTCGACGACTATCGAGAAGACGGATGGCCAGCCGGGACTTTTTGATGTGACGCTTGCAGGCAATGGAGCGAGCGAGACCCTCAAGGTTGGGGCCTTTATCATGGCTGCGGGCTGGAAGCCGTATGATGCAACGAAGCTGGGGCACCTCGGCTATGGCAATCCTAATGTTATCACCAGTGTGCAGATGGAAGAAATGGCGAAAAAGGGAAAGATTATCCGTCCTTCTGACGGCAAAGAGGCGAAGAAGGTTGCCTTTATCCAGTGCGCCGGCTCCCGCGATGCCAACCATCTTCCCTACTGCTCATCATTCTGCTGTGCGACATCTCTGAAGCAGGCGCAGTATGTACGGGAGAAAAACAGCGACGCGGTCGCGATGATCTTCTACAAGGACATCAGGACCCCCGGCCAGACCGAGCTGTTTTATAAGAATATGCAGAACAACCCCGGGGTGCTGCTGACCAAGGCTGACGTCAGTGCAGTCACCGATGCCGGCAACGGGAACCTTTATGTCGAGGCTGACAACACCTTCCTCGGCGAAAAGATACAGGTCGAGGCTGACCTGGTAGTGCTTGCAATCGGCGTTGTCCCGGCCACCCGTGCGCCTCAGGAATATCTCGATGGTCTGACCGAGGCAGGCAAAAAGGGAGATGATGCAAAGAAGGCGTATGTGGACGAAACCGCAAAGCCTGAGTTCATATTAAATCTCAACTACAAGCAGGGTCCTGAATTGCCGACCCTCGAAGGCGCCTACGGCTTTGCCGATTCGAACTTCATCTGCTTCCAGTATGAGACGAGAAGGACCGGGATCTATTCTGCAGGGTGCGTTCGCCAGCCGATGAACATGGCTGAGGCGTCCCAGGACGCTGCCGGGGCTGCACTCAAGGCGATCCAGTGCGTGGAGCATGTTGCCACGGGCACGGCTGTCCATCCGCGGGCGTGGGACCAGACCTTCCCGGACCCCATGATGATCAAGTGCACTTCCTGCAAGCGCTGCACGGACGAATGTCCGTTCGGTGCGATCGACGAGGATGCAAAGGGCACCCCGTTCTTCAGGGTCAACCGCTGCCGCCGCTGTGCAACCTGCCTGGGCGCGTGTCCTGAAAGAATTGTCTCCTTCAAGGACTTCAGCGTCGACATCGTCGGGTCCATGCTGAAAGCAATCGACATCAACGAGGATGACTTCCGCGTGCTCGTGCTGGCCTGCGAAAACGATGCCTACCCGGCACTCGATAGTGCGGCGATCAAGCGCATGAAGATCAGTCCGAGTGTCAGAATAATTCCGGTGCGGTGCCTCGGCGCGACAAACCTCGTCTGGGTTACGGATGCCTTCTCGACCGGAATCGACGGGGTCCTGCTGCTGGGCTGCAAGTACGGCGAGAACTACCAGTGCCATTTTGTCAAGGGCAGCGAACTTGCCAACTACCGCTTCAGCAAGGTCCAGGAGACGCTGAACAAGCTTCAGCTTGAGGCCGAGCGGTGCCAGTTGATGCAGGTATCGATTTCCGAGTATGACAAGCTGCCGCAGATGATCAACGACTTTGTTGCACGGGTTGAAGAGATAGGGCCTAATCCGTTCAAGGATCTATAAATTATCAGGTACCAGTCATAAAAAGAGGAGGAATACATGTCAGAACAGATTAAACCTGATCTAAAGTTTATAAACAGTGTTATCAACGCTGGTGGTGAATCGCTCAAGAAATGCTTTCAGTGCGCGACCTGCAGTGTTGTCTGCAAGGTTACCCCTGACGACAAGCCGTTTCCAAGAAAAGAGATGGTCCAGGCGCAGTGGGGGCTGAAGGACAAACTGCTCAGCAATCCGGATATATGGCTTTGCCACCAGTGCAGCGATTGCACTGCCTATTGCCCCCGTGGTGCAAAGCCGGGCGAGGTGCTCGGCGCGATCAGAAAACTGAGCATCGAACACTATTCATTTCCGTCATTCCTGGGCAAGATGGTCGGAGATGCGAAGTTTTTACTCTTTCTTCTTTTGGTGCCGGTTGTGATATTCGGAGTAGCAGCTCCTTACCTGGCGCAGCTCATCCCCCCTCAATATATGGAAGGTCACACCCCGCAATATCTGAATGAGCTGCTCAGTTCCAGTGAACCGATTGTTTACGCCGAGAAACTTATGCCGGTCCCTTTCATTGACACAATCTTTGGCGCAGCTGCTCTTTTTGCAGCTATCGGCTTCTTTATGGGCATAACAAAATATTGGAAAGACCTTACAGCGGGGAAACGCATAAAAGGGTCGATTGTCGCTGCCGCTGTCGCTACTATCACGGAATTTCTCGCACACAAGAAATTCAAGACCTGTGAAGAGACGGTTGATCGTTCGCGCTCCCATCTGTTTACATTCTATGGCTTTGTCGGTCTTGCAATAACGACAACCTGGGCCATCGTCTACCTGTATGGCATGCACTGGCTGTCCCCGTATCCGCTGCGCGACCCGATGAAGATATTCGGGAACCTCAGCGCTGCCTCGCTGCTGATCGGTATTTCTCTGGTTATTATCAACAGACTGAGACATGCAGAGAAGGCAGGTGCGGGCAGTTATTTCGACTGGCTCTTTATCGGCGTCATTTTTACAATCGTAACAACCGGCCTGCTTTCCGAGATTCTGCGGCTCCTGCATGTGCCGGTGCTGGCATACCCGGTGTATTTCATCCACCTGGTCTTTGTCTTTTTCCTGTTTGCCTATGCTCCGTTTTCGAAAATGGCCCATATGGTCTACAGGACGACCGCCCTGGTTTTTGCGAAGCATACGGGCAGGGATATAGCTTAACGATAACAGTCTAAGGGAGGTGCGAGGCGTATGGCTACCGTGAAAGAGATTATAGGAGATGTCGAGAAGGAGATTATCTCTCTTGACAAAGACAGGACAGTTGCTGATGCAGTCAGCATTCTGGTAGAAAAGGAGATTGGTGCCCTGGTCGTCGTTGACAGCGACGGGAAGCCGGTCGGGATGTTTACCGAACGGGACGTGTTGAAATGCTGGACAAGAAAGGCTGAACGCCACTTCAAGGATATCAGGGTTTCTGAGGTCATGACAACCAATCTGATCATTGTTGAGGCTGATGATGACCTCTGCTATGTGACTACCATTATGATCAAAAACAGGATCCGGCATCTGCCGATCATCGAGAAGAACAAGATAATTGCCATGCTGTCGATCAGGGATGTGGTAAAGGCGCAGGTGACCGATCTCCGGGCAGAGAACCATTATCTGAAGGACTACATTTCAGATAAATATCCGGGTTGATACGATTTCCCAAAGTT
>JBARHQ010000151.1:0-6035 GCA_049799315.1 Thermodesulfovibrionales bacterium
CATTCACCGTGTACGAGGCAGAGGACCGGGTCGGTGGAAATGCTGTTACCCTTAGGTATGGCGACTTTTTCTTTGATTCCGGGGCGCACCGTTTTCATGACAGGGACAAGGAAATAACCGCCGAGCTCAGAAATCTTCTGGGTGAGGACTTCCGGAAGATTGAAGTCCCCAGCAAGATCTGTTTTAATGGAAAATTCATAGATTTTCCCCTTTCACCCCTGGATTTGATGAAGAAGCTTGGGTTATGGACCTTTGCCAGGGCAGGAGTTGAATTGCTGGCCGCCCGGGCAGGGAAAGGCAGCACTGAAATGAATTTCAGAGAGTTTGCGGTTATGACGTACGGAAAAACCATGGCCGAGTTTTTTTTGCTCAATTACTCGGAGAAGTTATGGGGAAAACCCTGCGATGAACTTTCAGTCCGGATAGCCGGCAAGAGAATGAAGGGACTTGACCTGAAAACTTTTTTAAAGGAGGCCTTCCGCGGGAGCAGGGCAAAGACAGAGCATCTCGATGGCGCTTTTTATTATCCAAAACATGGTTTCGGATCAGTCGTCGAAAAACTCGCTGCATGCTGCGGGGATGAGAATATCCGGAAAAATACCTGCATAACCAGGATTTTTCATGACCACAAGCGTATAACAAAAATCGAGCTCAACGGCTCCGAACAAAGGGAGGTCGATAGGGTGGTTTCCACCTTGCCGCTTCCCCATCTCGTGAAACTGATGTCGCCGAGACCGCCGGTTGAGGTGCTCTCTTTGGCGGAGGGCCTGCAGTTTCGTGATTTGATCGTGGTCACTGTCTTTATTGACAGGGCCTCGATTATGAAGGATGGTTCTGTCTATTTCCCCGAGTCTGGCTTTCCTTTTACAAGAGTGTACGAGCCGAGGAACAGGAGCAAGGAAATGTCACCACCGGGCAAGACATCGCTCTGTGCTGAAATTCCCTGCTTTCCGACAAGCGCACTATGGAACATGGACGAAGAAAAACTGGCGCAACTCATTGCCTCTTACTTTGTAAAACTTCGCTGGATAGATAAAGAGGATATCATAGATTACAAAGTCACGAAGTTGCGGAATGCCTATCCGGTTCTGGAGACCGGCTTTGAGCAAAAAAGTCATATGCTTGCTGACTTTTTTGAGAGTTTCGTCAATATGAAGCTTGCCGGAAGAAACGGAAGATTTGTCTATGCCCATTTTCATGATATGATGCGGTTCGGCAGGGATGTTATCGGGGCATATATTTCCGAAAAATAGCCGGAAGAGGCCAAGGTTTCCCCGGCCCTCCCGGGCTGCCAGTCTGTGCAGTTAAACCGTTGCGAAGACGACCTCGATCAAGCCTAAGCCGGGTTATGCTGCAACCCCGGCCGCCATCATCCTGGTAAAGACGATCTTTTCATTTTCATAGTCGACTTCAATTGCATCCCCGTCTGTAAAGGTCCCTTCAAGGATCTTTCTGGCCAGTTCATTCAGGACCGTCTTCTGGAGCACCCTCTTCAGCGGTCTGGCCCCATAGATCGGATCAAATCCGATAGATCCGAAATATTCCTTTGCCCGGTCGGTCAGAACAAGATCAATATTTTTCTCCTTTATATAGCGCTTCATTCTTCCCACCTGGATCTCAACGATCTTTTTGAGTATCTCCCTCGTAAGAGGATTAAATATAACGATCTCGTCAACACGGTTCAGGAATTCCGGCCTGAAGAACGTCTTGAGGTCTTCCAAAACCTTGTCTCTGAACCCGGCAGCTGAATTATCCACCCAGTGGGAAGGCGGAATTTTGGCCTGCTCTGTCAGCATCTCCTGTATATGAACACTGCCGATATTGGAGGTCATGATCACGACCGTGTTTCTGAAATCAACAGTCTTGCCATGGCTGTCGGTCAGTCTTCCATCATCCAGAAGCTGCAGGAGCAGATTAAATACCTCGGGATGTGCCTTCTCGACTTCGTCAAAGAGTATGACGGAATAGGGCTTTCTCCGCACCGCCTCTGTCAGCTGCCCCCCTTCTTCATAGCCGACATATCCAGGAGGTGCACCGATAAGCCTTGATACCGTATGCCTTTCCTGGTACTCTGACATATCGATCCGGATCATTGCGCCCTCATCATCGAACAGGAATTCTGCAAGGGCCCGTGCCAGTTCAGTCTTTCCAACACCGGTCGGACCGAGAAAGATGAACGAGCCTATTGGCCTGTTCGGGTCCTGGATGCCTGCGCGTGCCCGCCTGACTGCATTTGCCACTGCCTCGATCGCCTCATCCTGACCGACAACACGGAGCCTCAGCCGGTCATCCATCTGGAGCAATTTCTGGACTTCACCTTCAAGCATCCTTGATACCGGGATATTGGTCCATTTCGAGACCACGTCGGCTATATCCTCTTCATCCACCTCCTCCTTCAGCATCTTTCTTTTCTGCTGTACATCAAGCAGTCGTGCATTCTCTGTCTCAAGCGCCTTCTGCAATTCGAGCATTTTGCCGTAACGCAGTTCTGCAGCCTTTGCGAGATCGCCTTCGCGCTCTGCCTTTTCAGACTCGGTCTTTGTCTTCTCGATCTGGCCCTTGTAATCGCGGATCTTCGCAATGACCTCTTTTTCTCTCAGCCACTGGGCCCTGAGCTGGTCCCGGCCGGACTGGAGCTCGGCCATCTCTTTCCCGAGCTTCACGAGTTTGTCCCGTGATTCTTTCGAATCCTCGCGCATCACCCCCTGCTTTTCTATTTCAAGCTGCCTGATCCTTCGCTCGATCTCATCAAGTTCAACCGGCATGCTGTCTATCTCCATCCTCAGCTTCGAGGCCGCCTCGTCTATAAGGTCAATCGCCTTATCCGGCAGAAAGCGATCTGTTATATAACGGTGAGAAAGCACCGCCGCGGATATGAGCGCTGCATCCTTGATCTTTACCCCGTGGTGTACCTCATACTTCTCCTTCAAGCCGCGCAGTATCGAGATCGTATCCTCTATATTCGGCTCCTTGATCATCACCGGCTGGAACCGCCTCTCGAGCGCCGGGTCTTTTTCTATGTGTTTTCTGTACTCGCTGATCGTTGTTGCGCCAACGCAGCGGAGCTCACCGCGCGCAAGGGCCGGCTTCAGCATGTTTGATGCATCGATCGCCCCTTCGGCGGCACCTGCACCAACGAGGGTGTGGAGTTCGTCGATAAACAGGATGATCTTCCCTTCAGACTCTTCGACTTCCTTTATGACTGCCTTCAGCCGGTCCTCAAATTCGCCCCTGAATTTTGCTCCGGCGATCAGGGACCCCATATCGAGGGAAACGACTTTCTTGTCCTTAAGGGTCTCCGGAACATCGCCGGCGACAATCCGCTGGGCAAGGCCCTCGGCAATGGCAGTCTTTCCGACTCCCGGATCGCCAATCAGGACCGGGTTGTTCTTCGTCCTGCGTGAGAGTACCTGAATAATCCGCCGGATCTCTTCGTCCCGTCCGATGACCGGGTCAAGCTTGCCTTTTGACGCCAGATCCGTCAGATCCTTGCTGAACTTCTTCAGGGCCTGGTATTTATCTTCGGGGTTAGGATCAGTAACCCTTTGCGTCCCCCTGATCTCACGCATGGCGGTGAGGAGTCTGTCGTGGTCAGCCCCGTTTTTTCTGAGGAGCTCTGAAGCATATCCGTCCGCTCCGACGATTGCGATCAGCAGATGCTCCACGCTGACGTATTCGTCTTTGAGATGTTCAGCCTCCTCCTGCGCCTTTTCAAGAACACTCTTCAATCGGGGGGTTATATAGACCTGGCCTACAGCCGTCGAACCGAGCACCTTCGGCAGACGGTCCAGGTGGCCCTCAAGGTCCTTTCGGAGTATTCCGGTGTTTAGTCCAACGCGTTTGATGATCTGGGCAGCAACCCCTTCTTCATCTTCCAGCAGCACCCAGAGAAGGTGTTCAACATCAATCTGCTGATGGCCCTTCTTCTCTGCCAGCCTCTGGGTATTTTGTATAGCCTCCTGGCTTTTTATGGTAAATTTATCCATCCTCATGCCTCCTTAGTCTTCTTTGAATGCCGTTCTCAGCCGCTCCCTGAAATCTGCCCTGACATCTTCATCAAAAAACTGCATCATCTCTTCCATTTCGTTCTGCATCACTTCCATGCGCCGGCGCATCCTCAATATAATATCCACGCCTGCCTTATTGACCCCGAGTTCGCGCGTCAACTGCAGTATGAGGTTCAACCGCTCAATATCGCTCTCTGAATAAAGTCGCTGCGTCCTCCTTCGAAGCGGATGGATCAGCCCTTCCTTTTCATAAAGCCGGAGAGTCTGCGGATGGACCCCGAGCATTTCACAGACAACGCTGATCAGATAGATCGGTTTCGTCCTGTCTTTCTCGTGCTTATTCACGGTCTTTCACCATCCCTTTTCTCGGCGACTCTTTATAGAGTGCCTCGATTTCCGCAAGGGCCGCCCTCGCCATCTCAGGGACCCCCTTCGGGACAGCCACCTTGATCGTGACAAGCTGATCGCCTCTCCGGCCTGTCTTGGTTGAGGGAAAACCCTTTCCAGAAAGCTTGAATTTCTGTCCGCTCTGCGTACCGGCAGGCAGTGTCATGGCCGCGACCCCGTCGATTGTCGGGACCTCGATCCGCGCCCCAAGGGCGGCCTCTCCAAAGGTGACAGGAATCTCGACAGACAGATTATTGTCCTTGCGTGTAAACAGGTGATGCGGCCGGACGGTTATCTCAATATGCAGATCACCCGGAGGTCCTCCAGCCGGGCTGGCCCCACCCATGCCCTTGAGTTTTACCTTTGACCCAGTGTTTGCGCCGGCAGGTATCTTCACCTTGAGCGATTCCGTCTGCTTTAAGCTGCCTCTGCCACTGCAGGCCCTGCAGGCCTTCGTGATCCTGTGCCCGCTGCCGTTGCAGGCAGGGCAGGGTGGAGATGTCTTAAAAAAACCCTTTGAGGTCGCTATACGCCCGATCCCCTTGCAGGTATCACACTGCTGATAGGTCTCTGCCCCCGTGCCTTTGCAGGCTTTGCAGCTGATCTCACGGTTGAAGGATATCGGCCTGGTAACTCCTGAGAAGGCCTCTTCGAGCGACAGGTCCAACCCCATTACCAGATCATGCCCCCCCTGCTCCGGCTGTTCTTGCCTGCCTCCTGGACCAAACAGATCAGAAAAGATGTCGCCAAAGCCTCCGAAGTCGAAATGGTCACCCGAGGTATAGGTGCGGTAATCAAAGCCCGGTCCGCCGCTGCCGCCACCGAACGGGGTTTTCCCGAACTGGTCGTACTCCGCTCTTTTCTTCTCGTCGCTCAGGACCTCATAAGCCTCGGTAAGTTCCTTAAACTTGTTCTCTGATGTCTTGTCGCCTGGGTTCAGATCGGGATGATATTTGCGCGCGAGCTTCCGGTAGGCCTTCTTCAGCTCATCCTTTGACACCTTTTTATCAACACCGAGTATGTCGTAATAATCCTTTGCCGATGGAGCCATCTCTCCTCCTAAATTTTATCCTTTATGATATTACTTTAGTGTGTTCTTGTCAAGTAACTTGATATGAAATCAACTTGGAATTGGCAAAACGGATTTTATAGACAGCAGAAGAGTTCCCTGCTGTCAGAGTCAGTTTATGGAGACCTGCGTTCTGAAAGTAGCCTGTCGAGCGACCACTTTCCTCCACCACTGATGATCAGGGCAATACATATCGCAACTGCCAGGATATGAAATTCGAAGCCCTCTCCCTGCTGATTGCCCATCCAGTTCATAAAAAAACCGTTCTTGACATGGTTACCGGCAGCACAGATAATCATGTTAACCGCAATCCCGAGCGCAGCAATGCGGGTGAATATCCCGGCAAAAAGAGCCAGCACCCCGGCTGTCTCTGCCAGGACCGCGAGGAAGGCCAGGACCCATGGGATGCCGGCCTTATCAACAAAAAAACCCATCGTTGCACTGAAGCCATTGCCCCCGAACCAAGCGAATGCCTTCTGCGCCCCGTGCGGAAAAAAGACGAGCGCAAGCATCAGCCTCAAAACCAACTGAGTAACACTATCATCAGTAACCAGAATTTTCTTCAGCATTAC
>JBARHQ010000152.1:0-42278 GCA_049799315.1 Thermodesulfovibrionales bacterium
TCTATGGGCCGATTCTGATCGGGCATCCAAAGGGATACCCCGACCGGCCTCCCAAAAAGCCCCCGGTCACAAAGTGGGTATAGCGGGGAAGACCGCGCCCGGCAACACCTGCCGGGATACTTAAAATCGAGCCCCTGATAAGACTGAAGTTGCCGAAATTCAGTCTACCCCGGCGAACAAAGAGTGGCGGGAGCGTATGGGAATCGAACCCATCCTTCCCGCTTTTGGCAGGAAACACCGGCTTTGAAGGCCGGGAGGGACACCAGAACCCTATGCGCTCCCAATGGTGTTATTGTACTTCTTTTGCGTTGGAGGTGCAACGCACCTCCAACACCTGCCCCATTCTACTCAATCACTATATTTTCAACAGTCACTGCGCCGCCACTGACAATCACAGAACTGTTGAACAGCGTCGTAAAGAACAGGTTTGATGAAAACCCGCAGTTATATCCCCCCTCCAGAGTCACGGGGATCGACCTGTTGAGGCTGAGGGTGCCGACATTGATATCCTTTGCCTGGATCAGGATCACATCTCCTGATGAAGCGCTGCTGTATGCGCCCTGCACCGTCGGGAAATAATCCTTTCCCGGTATCATCTGGGGATACGGGTCACCGCAGGCATTCGTTGTCACATTCTTCGTTTTGCCAAAGGATGAGCCGTCTTTTGTTATGGTCAGCGTCACCGACCATACCCCGGCAGTACTGAAATTATGCAGAGGGCTCTGCCCTGTGCCGGATTCGCCATCCCCGAAAGCCCAGGACCAGGCTGTTGTCCCCGGGATCACTGAACCGGCAAAGCTGACCGCAACCGGGGCATTCCCTGATACCGGGTCCATAGTATACGTGAAGTCTGCGACAGGCTCAAAAACTGCGGCCACCGATCGATGTGCGCTCATGGCCACCGGGCACGGTTGACTGTTGCCGATACAGACACCAGTCCATGCTGAGAAATACGAATCTTCAGAGGGGACCGCGGACAGACTGACCGGCGTGTCCCGGGGAAATGTAGCACTGCATATCGGTCCGCAATTGATACCTGCCGGCGCACTTGTGACCGTCCCTGAGCCCGACCCTGTGTTGACCGCCACGTCGAGGCGGTATCCGCAGGTGAGATTAAGGCTCCACCCGATGATCTGCCCCGTATCGCCGCCTGCGGCATCCACTGCCTTGAGGGTCCAGATGCCGGTGGCATCCTCGTCGCCGAATACAGAAAGCGGATTATTCGGGGTGAAGGTGCCGCCAATCGCAGGCGGTGTCCCCGAGCACTGGTCCTCGACCGGCAAGGCCGCTTCATCGTCCAGCACAGCATCGATATTGTCCCCGCTGCAGCCCAATGGGGACGCGGGCACCTTCGGACGGTCTATAATCACAGCGCTTGTCCCCGTGTTATTATGCGTCAGGGTGAATATCAGATCACCCACCCAGGTATGGGTTGCCTGCAGCACAACATTCAGATCCATGATTGATGGACAGGCGTCTGCCGACACGGCAACGGTCGACGTTACCCCAACAGGATTATTGTCAGGAATGGCAATAGGGAAGATATCCGCGCTGGGATAGTTCCCGTTCATGTCGGTAATAAATATGCCGCCCCCATATGAAGTCCCGAAAAAATTTGTAGCATTGACACGATAGTAATATTTCGTGTTGGGCGAAAGCCCTGAAATGGCGGCGCTCACCCCTGTGGGGGTTGCCCCTGTGACCGTGGCCGGGGTCGCAGCAATGGTTGTACCATATGTTGTTGTGGGCCCATAATCGAAGTTTACATCCGTGCTCATCGCATTCGGGTTGACGCTCGCGTTTAATGTTGCAGAGGTATTCGTGATTGCGGTAGCCGGGTCTGTAGTTACAGTTGGAGCATAGCCGGCATAGATGATCTGCAACTGGGAGGCAGTCCCGTTTGTCCCATACCAGTTGACCAGCCCGATGCCGTTCGTATTCCCAATAAACACTGACGGGATGGTTATTGTCGGATTGGCCCCTCCCATATTCGTCACCGAGTCTCCGCCAGCCTCAGTATTATATATAACCACTGCCAGGGCGCCGGCATTCTGCGCATTCTGAACCTTTGTATTGAATTCGCAAGTCCCGCGTTTGATCACTGCTACCTTGTTGGTGAAGGTCCCGGCAGGCCAGACATTACATCCTAACAGGTTAGCGGGATCAACACTGCCTGACGGAATGTAGAAATAGTCATTGATCTGTACTGGGACAAATACCGGGCCAAACGCCGCAGTCCCATAGGGCATTCCCATCAGATCCTGAGAGACAGGCACCGGGGCAACGGCATTCAGTTCATTCGTATCTGCACAGGTGATAATGAGATTCCAACCCGTCAACTGCCCGGTGTCTCCCGTCGCTGCATCCCATGCGTTTAAAGTCCAGGTCCCTGCAGCGTTTTCATTGTCGAATACTGAGAGCGGGCTGTTCGGGGTGAAGGCGCCACTGATCGCAGGCGGCGTTGCAGCGCACTGGCTCTCAACAGGAGATCCGGCTTCATCGTCAAGAAGCGCACTGATATTATCACCACCGCATCCAAATGCCGTCGCCGGAACGCCTGGCCGGTCAATAAGCACTGCGCTGCTGCCGGTATCATTATGCGTCAAGGTAAATTTCAGATCGCCGACCCAGGTATGCGTTGCCTGGACCGAGACATTGACATCCACAATTCTGGAACACTTGCCGGGAAGAATGAAGATTGTCGAGTTGGTCCCCCCAACAGTTTCCGGTATTGGGATCGGGAAAATATCTGCGCCCGCAAATGTCTTGACAGCAGCATAAACAGGCAAAGCACCTGCTACAGAGAACAAAGTAACGAGAATGATCAGGATAAGCACCCTTCCCGTAGTCTGAACACCCGATAAATTCATTGCAGAACGATTCATGAGCTCTCTCCCCCCTGATCCTGGATAAATTCATGCTGAAGAGCCATTTTACGCTCCAGGGGACATAATATCATAAAGCTCAATCCATGTACATACCTTCCGGTTATACCCCCGGCACAGAGGGTTTGTATAAAGGGTTTGCATATACATGAGCATTTTTTAGAGGAAGAAATCTTGCATAATTACGTTGTTAGCTTTAGAATTAAGGACATGCGACTGCTGAAAAACAAAAAGGATATCACGACATTTCGCGCCCTGCTGAGGCAGCGTGGCGCTGGGGTCAGTGACGCTATAGAAAAGACAGTAAAGGATATACTGAAAGACGTTGCAAGAAACGGCGACCAGGCGGTCCTGAAATATACGCGGAAATTCGATTCCAGAGGAGCAAAAAGACTGAGGCTCACTCCTTCGGAGATCAACAGAGCTGCGAACAAGGCCGCACCCAATGTGGTCAGGGCACTCGAGGTGGCAGAGAAGCGCATCAGGCGCTTCCATGAGATGCAGGTCGAGCAGACCTGGACGACTGTCGACAATGAGACCATCCTCGGGCAGGCGGTCAGACCGATAAAAAGAGTCGGCGTTTATGTCCCTGGAGGCAAGGCCGCCTACCCGTCAACCGTATTGATGAACGTCATCCCTGCCCAGGTTGCCGGGGTCAAAGAGATAGCCCTCTGCGTGCCTTCATCCGGCGGAGAGGTCAACCCCTATGTCATGGCCGCAGTAAGGATGCTGGGAGTAAAAGAGGTCTATGCAATAGGCGGGGCGCAAGCGATCGGGGCACTGGCGTACGGGACAGGTTCCATAAAACGGGTTGACAAGATCGTCGGACCCGGAAACATCTACGTGGCAACGGCAAAAAGGGCTGTCTTCGGACTGGTTGATATTGATATGATCGCCGGGCCGAGCGAGATCCTGATTATTGCAGACAGTTCGGCCAATGCTGCATTTATCGCCTCGGACCTCCTCAGCCAGGCTGAGCATGACGAACTCGCCTCTTCTGTCCTGCTCACTGATTCGAAGTCTCTGGCCCAGCGTGTTGCCCTTGAACTGAAAACACAACTGGCAGGGCTCACGAGACGGAAGATCGCAGAAAAATCGCTTGCCGCCTATGGCGCGATCATCGTCACCCGCAATCTGCATGAGGCGATCGCGCTTTCAAATGAGATCGCCCCTGAGCATCTTGAAGTGATGACCGAAGACCCAATGGATCTTCTGCCGGCCATTGAGAATGCCGGGGCGATATTTCTTGGGCCGTGGACACCCGAGGCGCTCGGGGATTATGCTGCAGGGCCGAACCATACGCTTCCGACCGGCGGGACTGCACGGTTTTTCTCTCCGCTGGGCGTTTATGACTTTTATAAGCGGTCGAGTCTTGTCGGTTTCACCAAAAAAGGGTTCATGAAACTCTCCGGGGTAGTCGAGACGATAGCAGATATCGAGGGACTCGAGGCCCATGCCAACACGATAAGGATCAGAAGGAACAGGCTGATCAGCAGACAGATAACACCATAGCAGGAAGGAACTATATATGAAATCATCACAGAAATTACTGAAACTTGGCCTGCCGAAGGGCAGCCTGCAGGAGTCAACGCTGAAACTCTTCAGAAAAGCCGGCTACCACATCTCGGTCTCGAGCCGTTCGTATTATCCTCAGTTTTCCGATACCGAGATATCCTCGATGCTGATCCGTGCCCAGGAGATGGCGCGCTATGTCGAAAGCGGCATACTCGACTGCGGTCTCACCGGCTATGACTGGATCATGGAGCAGGGCGCTGATGTCAAGGAGGTCGCAGAACTGAATTATGCAAAAGAGGGACTCAGGCCGGTCAGATGGGTCGTGGCGGTGCCGAACGATTCAAAGATCAAAACGCTCAAGGACCTCAAGGGCAAGCGGATCGCGACTGAACTGGTCGGGTTCACCAAAAGGTATCTGAAGGCCAGGAATATCAAGGCTGAGATAGACTTCTCCTGGGGGGCGACCGAGGTAAAGCCGCCGCACCTTGCGGATGCGATCGTCGAGCTGACCGAGACCGGGAATTCTCTCCGGGCGAACAATCTCCGCATTGTTGAGACGATCCTCCAGTCTAGCACCCGGTTCATCGCGAACAGAAAGGCCTGGCAGGACAAATGGAAGCGGCAGAAGATGGAGAATATCGTGATGCTGGTGCAGGGCGCACTGGCAGCTGAGGAGAAGGTGGGCCTGAAGATGAACGTCGCAAAAAAAGACCTGAAGCGTGTCATGAGCCTGTTGCCCTCGATGCACTCCCCGACGATCTCGACCCTCTCGGATGCCGAGTGGTATGACCTCGATGTTGTCGTCGATGAAGAGCTGATCTGCAGCCTGATCCCGAAGCTGAAGAAGGCAGGGGCCTCAGGGATTGTCGAGTATCAGCTGAACAAGGTCATCCCCTGATATTTTTCTGTTTTTTGCGAAAAGCAGAGGCAGTTTTATTGACAGACGGCATTTTATTGCGCTAACATAATAGGCTCAAGAGTGGCTGCTCAGCCCTCAATAATCCCACTAGGAAGGGGGGTAAAGGATTGCATGCTTTAGGTACCCATTTATTAGTTGAGTTACGGGACTGTAACCCGGAGATTATCAAGGATCTCAAAAAGGTCAAGAATATGATGGTCTCTGCGGCGAAGGAAGCAAGGGCGACAATTGTTGACATATCCTTCCACGAGTTCAACCCATTCGGCATCAGCGGGATGGTCATTATCGCAGAATCTCATCTTTCAATTCATACATGGCCGGAGTATGCGTATGCTGCTGTCGATATCTTCACGTGCGGAGACATTATCAAGCCGGAAGTGGCTGCCAGATTCCTCATAGAGCAGTTCGAGAGCAAGAGCCCCTCGATCGTCGAATTGAAGAGAGGGATACTCTCACCCCTTACCAACGAAAGACTGCCGCATAAAATTACCGACCCCCAACTGGAATACGTTTAAGAACTGACCAGTAGAAATATACCCAATAAAAAAGCCCCCTGATGCAGGGGGCTTTTTTATTGAAGAGTCTGTCCATAACCTACTTGAAATCAAAAATATTTGTCATTCCCGCAAGGGAAGCGCGTCGGGAATCCTTCCGGAAAGATTCCGGACAAGCCGGAATGACGACAAGCGGCAAAATAGCGACTTTATAGTCATATTTTAGAGTGAAACGACATCTGCTCATTTGTCCGGTTTCCTGTCGGTCAGGGCAGCTATGCCCGGCAGTTCCTTGCCTTCGAGCAGCTGCAGCGATGCACCGCCGCCGGTCGAGATGAAAGAGAGCGCAGAGGAAACACCAGCCCGGTGCACGGCAAGGTCTGTGTCACCGCCACCGACAATCGTCAGAGCATAGGCATCGGCAACAGCATGCGCTATCGAGAATGTCCCGCGCGAAAACGCGTCGATCTCGAAAATACCCATCGGCCCGTTCCAGAGGATCGTCTTGCAATTGGCAAGCGCCTCAGAGAAAAGCTTGACCGTGGCCGGTCCAATATCCAGCGCACGCCACCCCTTCGGGATCTCCATTGTCGGCACGATCTTTGTCTCTGCCCCGGGTTCAAGGGACTGGGCAATAACGCAGTCCACCGGGAGATAAAATTTTATGCCTTCGTTCTTGAGCTTCTTCCTGATCCGCTGTGCAGTCTCCAGCATCTCTGCCTCGACCAGCGAGTCACCGACCTCGTACCCCATAGCCTTGATAAAGGTGAACGCCATGCCGCCGCCGACCAGTACCTTGTCGACCTTGCCGTCCAGATGCTCAAGCACGCCGATCTTGCCGGAGACCTTTGCTCCACCGAGTATCGCGGCAAAAGGCCGGACAGCATTGTCCACCGCGCCCTTCAGATACTCGATCTCTTTCCTCATCAAAAAGCCTGCTGCCGACGGCAGGAATTTCGTTATACCGACGGTGGAGGCATGCGCCCGGTGAGCAGCACCAAAGGCATCGTTCACATAAAAATCAGCCAGCTTCGCCAATCCCTTTGAGAACTCCTCGTCGTTCTTCTCTTCCTCGGCATGATACCTGAGGTTCTCCAGGAGGAGGACATCACCGTCTTTCATCTTCGCCACAAGGCCTTCAACCTGGGTCCCGATGCAGTCAGGGGCAAAGACCACATCCTTGTCCAGAAGACGCTGGAGCCTCTTTGCAACCGGCGCAAGACTGTAGCGCGGGTCAGGCTTTCCCTTCGGCCTGCCGAGATGGGATGCGAGGATCACCTTTGCCCCTTCATCGATCGCATAGTTGATCGTCGGGAGCGTTGAGCGGATCCTCCCGTCGTCCGTTATATGCAGGTTATCGTCAAGCGGCACATTAAAGTCAGCACGGATGAAGACCCGTTTGCCTTTAATATTCAGCTGATCAATCGCCAGCTTGCTCAGGACATCCTTGACCGCCATCGCCGCTACTGCACTCTTTTTCCTGGGCATTACTTATCCTCTTTTTTTGATGATATACGAAATAAGGTCTCTCAGCCTTGTGCTGTAGCCCCACTCATTGTCATACCAGGCGATGATCTTGACCATATTGCCTTCCATCACCTTCGTCAACGTAGCGTCAAAGATCGAGGAATGCGGGTTCCCGTTGAAGTCGATCGATACAAGCGGCTCGGTCATATACTGCAGGATACCCTTCATGGGTCCGTCCGCCCATTTCTTCATGGCCGCGTTGACCTCCTCTGCGGTCACGTTCCTCTGGAGTTCTGCCACGAGGTCAACGACCGAGACATTCGGGGTCGTCACCCTCATCGCAAAACCGTCGAGCTTCCCCTTCAGTTCAGGAAGCACCAGTCCGATAGCCTTTGCAGCGCCGGTGGTAGAAGGGATCATCGAGAGCGCTGCTGCCCTGGCCCGCCTGAGGTCCTTATGCGGAAGGTCGAGGATCCTCTGATCGTTGGTGTAGGAATGGATGGTTGTCATCAGGCCTTTGACCACACCGAATTCCTTGTGCAGCACCTTGGCAACAGGAGCAAGGCAGTTTGTGGTACAGGATGCGTTCGAGATGATCCTGTGCTTTGCCGGGTCGAGCGTCTCTTCGTTGATTCCGAGACAGACCGTTGCATCAGGCTCTTTTGCGGGTGCTGAGATGACAACCCACTTTGCACCGGCGTCTATATGTTTTGTTGCCTTCTCCCTGTCAGTAAAAAGCCCGGTCGATTCAACAACAATATCAACACCGAGGTCCTTCCACGGCAGGTTCTCCGGAGACCTCTCTGCAGTGATCCTGATCTCCCTGCCGTCAACAAGCAGGCTGTTGTCCTTTGTCGATACATCTGCAGAAAATATACCATGCACCGAGTCATATTTGAGAAGATGTGCAAGGGTCGGGGCATCAGTCAGGTCATTGATCGCCACGATCTCGAAGTCCTTGACCCCATTGCTCGTCCTCAGGAAATTTCTGCCGATACGTCCAAAACCATTAATCGCTACCCGCACTGCCATAAGAACCTCCTATTAAAAAGAATATTTAAAAACGTTCAATACCATTCCGGTCATCAGCTTCGGATAAAAATAGGTCGATTTGGGCGGCATCCTCAGCGACGCGAGCGCCACATTTTCGACATCCTCCACCTGCGTCGGGTTCAGAAAAAATACTGCCTCATACTCCCCGGACTTCACCAGCTGGAGACACCGTCCGACCTCCATCTCATAGGAGATATCCTTCACCTGCAGCAGCTTGTTGAATATCAGCTCGTGGAGTACCGTCACATCCAGATACTTCAACACCGGTTCGATACCCGGGACCCCTTCCCCCCTGTAGCTTAATTTATACCAGATATTGCCGCCTTTGTAAAATCCGAAAACATCACGCTTCCCGGCAATAACCCCGGCGATGTCACAGCACTCCTGGAGCTCCTCAATCTCAAAATCAGCCTTGAGCAGATCAAGGGCATCTGCGGGGACCCCTCTGGCCAGCCGGTGCGTCGGCAGAATCGTCAGCCCTTCATCAGACATATTCGCCAGGAACATCAACACATAGTCATATGGCCTCAACGCTGCCGGGTTCCCTTCTTTTGAGCGCATCTCCCGCTGGTACTCGATCGCCGTTTCGTAACGGTGATGTCCATCAGCAATGAAAACCGCCTTGCCGTCCAGTTCCTTCACAATAGTCGCAACGGCCTCAGGGTCAGAGATCTTCCAGAGCCGGTGAACAGAACCGTCAGGGTCTGTGGCCTCGATATACGGAGCCCCCTGGTTCACCTGGGCAAGGATTTCCGAAGTCTCGCGTGCCGGGCTGTTGTAGAGAGAAAAAATAGGGCTGACGTTCGCCTCGCAATACCTCATGATATCGAGGCGGTCTTTCTTCGGCTTTGAGTGGGTACATTCATGGGGATGGATATTCCCCTTCCCCAGTTCCTCAAGCCTTACAAGGCCGAGAAAGCCTCTCAACTTTTTTTCAGATCCGTCGATGCTGTAAGTCGTTTCGCACGAATAAAAACAGGGGCCCTCATCAGCTGTCAGGGCCTGCTCAGCAATCCAGGTATCGAGGAATGCACGCGCCCTGCTGTATTTGTTGTTTTTTTCATCATCCCCAGGCAGCTCCCTGCCGAAGTCTATGCGGATGATATTATGGGGACTCTTATCGTAAAGCTCGTCCTTGTATTCAGGCGTGATTATGTCATAGGGAGGAGCAAGAAGGTCTTCTCCTGATAACCTGGATATTTTCGGTACATTAAACAGAACCCCTTTGAAAGGAAGCACGTCAGCCATTGATTTCCTGTCCTGTGAATAGTGATCGGCTATTTTAGCACGCTGGTTCTGACGAATTCCAGTGCATAAAACAGCCTGAGGACCACGGGCAGGTGCACTTCCCCCGCATAATCCCTTTGCTGTCATATTTGTTGCTTTTTGGATATAATAGTGAGTCAAAATTTCAAAAGATTCAGGGGGCGCTATAAAAAGATTACCTGACAATAAAGGTTATTTCGGCCTGTATGGCGGAAGGTTTGCACCCGAGACGCTGATGCCGGCCCTCAGTGAACTTGAGGCCTCCTATAAGGCAGCAGTCAAAGACAGCGGCTTTGCAGCGGAGCTTGCACAACTGCAGGCGACCTATATCGGCAGGCCGACCCCGTTATATTTTGCGAAGCGCCTGACTGAACAGCTCGGCGGGGCAAAAATCTATCTGAAGCGGGAGGACCTGGCCCATACCGGCGCCCACAAGATAAACAACGCCATCGGACAGGCGCTCCTCGCAAAAAGAATGGGCAAACAGCGTCTGATCGCAGAAACCGGGGCCGGCCAGCATGGAGTTGCTACGGCGACCGGGGCCGCGCTGACCGGGCTTTCATGCGACATCTATATGGGTTCTGACGATATCGCACGCCAGTCTCTGAACGTCTTCAGAATGAAACTGCTGGGAGCACGGGTCATCGAGGTCTCTACAGGGTCAAGGACGCTCAAGGATGCCATCAACGAAGGCCTTCGTGACTGGACGACTAACGTCAGGACGACCCACTATGTCATGGGAACGGTCTTCGGTCCTCATCCCTTCCCGATGATGGTCCGCGATTTCCAGGCAGTTATAGGCAAAGAGACCAAAAAGCAGATCATGAAGGCTGAAGGCAGACTTCCTGATTATCTCATCGCTTGTGTCGGGGGTGGAAGCAACTCGATCGGTCTTTTCTTCGATTTTCTGGCCGACGAGAGCGTCAGGATGATCGGGGTTGAGGCAGGGGGACGGGGCATCGCAACCGGAGAGCATG
Source organism: Thermodesulfovibrionales bacterium (assembly GCA_049799315.1). Lineage (GTDB taxonomy): Bacteria > Nitrospirota > Thermodesulfovibrionia > Thermodesulfovibrionales > UBA6898 > PALSA-1316. The sequence goes on from JBARHQ010000152.1 coordinate 10,577, forward strand.
CCGCCCGTTTTGCCGGCGGCTCTATCGGGGTACTGCAGGGAACAAAAAGCTATCTCCTCCAGGACGACGACGGCAATGTCCTCGGGACCCACTCGGTCTCCGCAGGGCTTGATTATGCCTCGGTCGGCCCTGAGCATGCATATCTCAAGGATTCCGGACGCGCCGAGTATACGTACGCGAATGACGAGGAAGCCCTGGGAGCGTTCGAACTGCTTTCAAAGACGGAGGGGATCATCCCCGCACTTGAGTCGGCACATGCCCTGGCAGAGACGATCAAGCGGGCACCGAAGCTCTCAAAAGAGACGGTCATCGTCGTAAATCTCTCGGGCCGCGGCGACAAGGATGTCCAACATGTGGCCCGGATAAAGGGGATTGAGCTATGACCTCTCGTATCACCAGAAAATTCAGGGAGCTCCAGAAAAAGGGTCAAAAGGCCTTTATCCCCTATATCATGACCGGCCATCCGACCATCCAGAGGACAAGGGAATTGATCCGGCTCCTCGAAGATTCCGGGGCAGATATCATTGAACTCGGCGTCCCGTTTTCAGACCCGCTTGCCGACGGGCCAACGATCCAGAAGGCTGCACAGACCGCCCTTCAGCAGGGAATTACCCTGAGCAGAGTGATTGCCTTTGTGGCTGACCTCAGGAAGACGACACAGATCCCTATTATTCTTATGACCTATTACAACCCCATCTTCAAATATGGAGAAGAACGGTTCTCCCGGGACGCTTCGGCAGCCGGGGTCGACGGGATTATTGTCCCTGACCTGCCTCCTGATGAGGCCGGAAACCTGATCACCTATTGCCGCAAGGCCGGGATCGACACGATATTTCTCCTCGCCCCGACATCGACTAAAGAAAGGATCAAGAAGGTCGTTCAGGCATCGAGGGGCTTTATCTATTATGTCTCGATTACCGGCATCACCGGCGCGAACCTCTCCATGGACGCATCGATTGGTTCACACATTGCGCATATAAGAGAGAAATGCAGCACCCCGGTTGCTGTAGGCTTCGGCATATCGAGTCCTGATGAGGCAGCGACCGTTGCGCAGTTTGCCGATGGCGTCATCGTCGGAAGCGCCATTGTCAGGCAGGTAGAAACCCCTGACAAAGATATCAGCAGGTATCTTCTGACGCTCAGAAAAGCTGTCCGATGAGCAAGAAAACATCGTGATATTAAAAGTCCTCGGCAGCTCAGGCGCTGAATTCCCCGGGTTCAACCCTCCGGCATTTATGCTGGACGGCACGCTCCTGCTCGATGCCGGCACCATCGGGTCCAAACTTTCGGCCAGAGAGCAGTCAGAGATAAAGCATATACTTATTACACATTCTCACCTCGACCATATTAAGGGCATCCCCTTTCTCGCCGACAATATCATCATCACCAGAGGGAGCCACAGCGTCACGCTCTACGGCATCAGGGAGACACTTGATTCTCTCAGCAAAAACCTTTTGAATGACAAGATCTGGCCTGATTTCACCAAAATATCGGCATCGATCGAGCCGGTCTTAAAGCTGCGGCAGATCACCCCGGCGAAGACATTCAAGGTCGGTCATTATGCGATCAGGGCGTACCGCGTCAGCCACACGGTCCCGGCTGTCGGGTATATCGTCAGGGACGGCAAAGGGAAGACCCTTCTGTATACCGGGGACACCGGCCCGACAGATGAGATATGGAAGACTCGGGGCAAACTCAATGCTGTCATCATCGAGGTCTCTTTCCCGAACGCTTTGGAGGCGCTTGCAAGAAAGACAGGCCATATGACCCCGGCCTTGCTCGTTGCAGAACTCGCAAAGATCAGGATACTCCCTGACAGGATCTTCATTACGCACCCGAAGCCACAGTACATAAAACAGATCAGAAAGGAAATAGTCCGGCTCGGCATGCAGCAGATCGAAATACTGCAGGACGGCAAATCCTACAGGATTTAGCCGGAATTTAGCTGGACGGCCTCATCACAAAAATATATGGCATGGTTTAAAAAGGGCAAGGAAGCGAAGACTGATAAAAAGGTAAAGATACCTGAAGGCTTGTGGGTGAAATGCGACAGCTGCAAGGAGATCATCTACCGCAAGGAAATCGACAAAAATCTAAAAATTTGCCCCAAGTGCAATTATCATTTCAGAATCAGTGCCCGGGAGAGGCTCGACTTTATTGTTGATGAGGGAAGTTTTGTCGAGACGCATACGGACCTGGCCTCGGATGATCCCCTGAACTTCAGGGACAAGATCCCTTATAAGGATAAACTTCTGGATAACAAGAAGAAGACCGGCCTTGTTGATGCGGCCCTGTCCGGGGAAGCGACGGTCAACGGCATTCCGGTCATCATCGTGGTCATGGACTTCGCCTTTATCGGGGGAAGCATGGGCTCAGTGGTCGGTGAAAAGATCGTGAGGGCTGCAGAGGCGGCGATCGAGACCAAACGGCCGCTCATCACCTTCGCCTCCTCAGGCGGTGCGCGCATGCAGGAGGGAATATTTTCGCTGATGCAAATGGCCCGGGTCTCGGCCTCGATCGGCAGGCTGAGGGAGAGCGGCAATCTTTATATCTCAGTCCTTGCTGATCCGACCTTCGGCGGGGTGACGGCAAGCTTTGCTATGCTTGGGGACCTGATCCTGGCCGAACCGAGAAGCCTTATCGGATTTGCCGGTAAGAACGTCATTGAACAGACGATTAAGCAGCAGCTTCCCGATGATTTTCAAAGGGCAGAATTCCTGCTTGAACACGGGTTTATCGACAAGATCGTAGACCGCAAGGACATCAAGCAGACACTCGCCAGGATTATCGAACTCCTCACATGAGCTATCAGGACGCGACCGGCTATCTCTACGGCCTCCAGAAGTACGGGATGAAGTTCGGCCTCGACAACATCAGAAAATTGATGGTTGCTTTTGATCAACCCCACCGGACATTTTGTTCAGTCCATATCGCCGGGACCAACGGCAAGGGATCAACCGCAGCAATGATCGAATCGATCCTGCGCACCGCTGGCCTGCAGACCGGGCTCTTCACCTCCCCCCATCTGGTGAGCTTCACCGAGAGGATACGGATCAATGGAGAGGAGATCCCCGAGCAGGAGATTGTTCACCTTGCCGCTGAGGTCAGGGATGTCGCCGAGGGCATGGAGGATTTCTGCCCAACCTTCTTCGAGGTGGTGACGACCATGGCTTTCATCTACTTCAGGAGGATGCAGGTCGACTGGGCGGTGGTCGAAACCGGGCTGGGAGGCAGACTCGACGCCACAAATGTCATCGATCCCGAGGTCTCGGTCATCACAATGATCGATTATGACCACCGTGAATTTCTGGGCAATACCCTTGCCGAGATAGCAAGGGAAAAGGCCGGCATCATAAAGAAGGGACGCCCGGTCATCTCCGCAGCCCAGCCTGAAGAAGTTCTGCGTGTGCTGAGGGACCGCGCCGCTGCAGAGGGAGCGCAGCTCTTCGTCCACGGAAGGGACTTTTTTTCGGAGAGGGCATCGGCTGGTCCCGGAGCCCCTGTCTTCAACTATCGGGGCTCACGCAGCTATGATGCCTTGTCGATTCCACTGGCAGGACTGCATCAGGTAGTCAATGCATCTCTTGCGGCAAAGACTGCCGAGATCATACAGGAAAGTCACGCGGGGCTGAATCTCGATATCCCCAAAGGCATCAGTCAGGTCCGCTGGCCCGGCAGACTCGAAATGATCTCTGATGATCCTCCGGTATTGATTGATGGTGCACATAATCCTCAAGCAGCCGTCGTGCTCGCGGCCCACCTGAAGCAGCTGCTCGGTTCAAGATTCAGAAGGATCATTACCATACTCGGGGTAATGGGAGATAAGGACGTCAGAGGCATCCTCGAACCGCTGCTGGGCCTTGCGGGAGAAATAATTGTGACTGCTCCGGCTTACGGACGGGCAGCAGCACCTGCAGCACTGGCGACACTGGCGGCATCGCTCGGGTATACAGTTAAGAATGCCCCGACTGTTGCTAAGGCCATAGAGCTTGCCAGGAGTCTCCGGCACGACGGAGATCTGATCGTCATCACCGGGTCATTCTATACTATCGGCGAGGCCAGGGAATTCCTCGGACAACCGGGCATCCTCTCGAGGCTCAGGGAGTAACAACGTGAATGGTGAAACGTGAATCGTGAATAAGAAAATGTTAAAGAACAATATATTTCAAATACGCCAAATAAAATGGCCGTCGGTCAGCCGGTTGATCGCGGGGGCCTTCATTCTATTCACTATTCACTATTCACTATTCACAGGACTTTCAGGTCTTTGTTTTGCTGAGGAAAATACAACGGTCATTACTTCGGACGGGCTTGAGTACAATGCCGCTGCGAAACAGTATCGCATGACCGGCTCGGTAACGGCGACGCGGAATGATGCGGTCATCAAGGCGGATGAACTGTTGTATTCAGAGGGAACATCAGAAATAACAGCCACGGGGAATGTCCGGTATGAAGACCACGAGACCTCGCTTACTGCAGGCAGGGCCGATATGAATCTTGATGCAAAGACGGGGAAACTCTATGATGCAACCTTCCTCCATAAGAAGAACAATTATCATCTCTCAGGCAAGGTCATCGAGAAAAAAGGGGAGGACTACTATTACAGCCCTGAAGCGACCTTTACAACCTGCGATACCCCGGTCCCGGACTGGTGCTTCAGGGGAAAAGAAGTCAACGCTGTCATGGGAGATACGATAAGGGGCAGGGAGATCTCCTTCAGGATAAAAGACCTCCCGGTGCTGTATTCCCCGTATCTCTTTGCATCGCTGAATGCGGAACGCCATACCGGGCTCCTGATGCCGACACCAGGCTACAGCAAGACACGAGGGGCAAGTCTCAATCTCCCTTTCTACTGGGCGATAGCTGAAAACAGGGACGCGACGTTTATCGTTGACACCTTCAGCCGGCGCGGCATAGGAACAGGCCTTGAATACCGCTTTGTTGATCCCGGCGGAGTCAAAAGCTCCTGGTGGGCATATCATATCCGGGATACCGGGCTTGACAGGGATTTTTTTGAAATCCGGGCATTGCATGAAGACAGAGACCGCGGAAAGGTCACGGGCTTTCTCAACCTGAACTACGTCAACCAAAAGGATTTTTATCAGGAATTCCACAGCCACCGGGAGATCAGGATACAGAGATTTCTGGAGTCAACCGCTGAAACCAGCCTGTCCATGCCAAACGCGAGGCTTTATCTATTGTCACAATACCTGGTCGACCTCCAGCCTAAAACAGGGGCTGAATCAGCCTCTGCACCGCAGAAGCTACCTGAAGCAGGATACGTCATAAACTACACCAGGGTTGGAGACACCATGATCTCTGCAGCAGCGACCGCTGCAGACCTGTATAGGCAAGACGGTGTCTCGGCAGGAAGACTGGATATTTATCCCCGGATGACCCACCGCCTCGGAAACGACATCACGCTATTACAGACGGTTGGACTCAGGGGAACGGGCTATGCCTTTTACAAAGAACAGGACAATAATAACGAGAAAGACTCCCTGAGGGGAGCGTTCGAGTATGACGTCAGTTCCCACGCGAGTCTGTTCCGGAATTTCTCCTTTTTGACGCATGTCATTGAGCCGTCGCTGCGCTATCATTTTATATATTCCCCGAAGAGTTCCCATGCACTCCCTGTCTATGATGCAACAGAGCTCTTCGGCAAGACCTCGCACATAGAATTCAGCATTCTCAACAGGGGGATCATTCAGGGCAGCGAGGCAGTCTCGGTGAGAATAACGCAGGGCATCGATACATACGGCGGGAGTAGGCCATTCCTGCCGTTCCGGGTCGAGGCGGGGGTCAAAACGCCGGTGACCCTGCTGGTTGACACGACCTACGACTATTATACACACAAGATTGAAACAGCGCGTTCTGACCTGAGCATCAAGATATCGAAGGTAAACATGTCGCTCGGTCAGCGGTTCAACAGGACAGAGGAGATTAATGTCTATACAACAGGGGCTGACTTCAGCCCCCTGAAGAATATCCAGATAACCAGCAGCCTCTGGTATGACGCAAAAGGGGCTGGCCTGAGGGATGTCAATTTCTCACTCAAGTATTCACGGCAGTGTTGGAGCATGAAACTGGAGGCGATAAAACGGCCGGGTGACTTCTCGGCCCGGGTCATGTTCGAACTCGCAGGGGTTGGCTCCCGTATGGCGACAAAACAATAGCAGCAGCAATTAGATTGATAAAAAAGGACCGGATTTATTAAAATATACATTATCGTTCAGGAGGACAGACGTGAAAGAAGGAATTCATCCAGATTATAAAGAAGTAAAGGTTGCCTGCGCATGCGGCGAGATCTTCACCACAAGATCCACACGGAAAGATATCCATCTTGATATCTGCGCACGGTGCCATCCGTTTTACACCGGCAAGCAGAAGCTTATGGACACTGAAGGGCGTGTCGAGAAGTTCAAGAAAAAATACGCAATCAAGTAGCGGGCAGCATTCATTAAAAAAACAGGAAACCTGTATGGGTTTCCTGTTTTTTTCTTTACAAATCCAGACGGAAGAAGGTTGTGCGTGAAAAATATCGGTGGCCAGGCAGTCATAGAAGGCGTCATGATGAAGGCTGCAGACAGTTGGACCGTAGCAGTTCGTGATCAGTCCGGCAGCATTCACCTCAAGAGAGAACAGCTTAACCCCCTTCCCCGTTTTCTGAAGATACCGCTGGTGAGAGGGGTCATCGCCCTTTTCCAGGCCCTCAGCATCGGAATGCGCGCAATCGAGTTCTCGGCCAGCAAGGCGTATGAAGAAGGCGAAGAAGAGCCGCTCAGCAAGGCATCGATCTTCTTCACGATACTCATCTCGGTCCTGTTGAGCATCGGCCTTTTCATCCTGCTGCCGCTCTATGCCACAAAACTCATGGGGCTCCTCTTCGAGGGGATAGCAACCAGTTCCCTGCTGTTTAATCTTGTCGATGGCCTGATCAGGGTCATGGTCTTTATTCTGTATGTCGTGCTGATTGGCCTCTGGAAAGAGATGGCCCGGATATTCATGTATCACGGGGCAGAGCATAAGGTGATCCATGCCTATGAAGAGGGGAAGGACCTGACCGTCGCCGGCGTCAAAAACTACAGCACGCGGCATCCCCGCTGCGGCACGAGTTTCCTGATGATTGTCATGGTCGTCAGCATTATGGTCTTTTCCTTCATACCACAGCAATGGCCCTTTATTTTTAAATTCCTCTCCCGGATCATCCTGATACCCCTGATAGCCGGGTCATCGTTTGAGTTTCTGAAGCTTTCGGCGAAATGGCAGCACAACCCTTTCATGCGGATGATGATCATACCGGGCCTTCTGCTTCAGCGGCTGACGACCCGCGAACCGGACGACGCACAGCTCGAGGTTGCACTGATGGCCCTGACCGAGGTGCTGAAGCTCGAGGAAGAGCATGCTCGATAAGCTTAAACAGATCGAGGAAAAATACGAAGGCCTGACCGATTTCCTGATGGACCCCAAGGTGCTTGCCGTCCAGTCGGACTTTCAGAAATACTCACGGGAGCATGCTGAACTCCAGCCGCTGGTCGAAAAAATCAGGGAATACAAGACCGTGATCCAGGACCTCAAAGCAGCTGAGGAGATCCTCAACAGCAGCGACCCGGAACTGAAGGAACTGGCCCAGGCTGAGCTCGATGATCTGAAGAAGAAGAAACCTGCCCTGGAGGAGGAGCTGAGGTTCATGCTCCTGCCGGTCGACCCGCGCGATTCGAAGAACGTCATACTCGAGATCCGGGCCGGGACCGGCGGAGAGGAAGCCGCGCTCTTTGCCGCGAACCTCTTCAGGATGTATTCGAAATATGCAGAATCCAGACGCTGGAAGGTCGACCTGATCAGCATGAACGCAACAGGGCTTGGCGGGATCAAGGAAGTGGTAGCCTCGATCCTCGGAAAAGGCGCCTACAGCAGGCTCAAATATGAAAGCGGTGTCCACCGGGTACAGCGTGTTCCATCGACCGAGGCCTCCGGAAGGATCCATACCTCTGCTGCGACGGTTGCCGTGCTGCCAGAGGCGGAAGATGTCGATGTCAAGATCGAGCAGAAGGACCTGAGGATCGACACCTTTTGCTCATCCGGAGCAGGAGGGCAAAGTGTCAATACGACTTACTCCGCTGTCAGGATCGTCCATATCCCGACTAATCTCGTTGTCCAGTGCCAGGACGAGCGGTCACAGACGAAGAACAGAGAGAAGGCGATGAAGGTCCTGAGATCGCGCCTCTATGAGATGGAGATAGAGGAGAAGGACAAGGAACGCGCGGAACAGCGCAAGTCACAGGTCGGGTCAGGAGACCGGAGTGAACGGATCAGGACCTATAACTATCCACAGAACCGGATCAGCGACCACAGAACAGGCCTGACCCTCTATAAGCTCGAACAGATCCTGGAAGGTAACCTGGACGAAGTCTTCGACAATATGAGCACCTATTTCAATGCCGAACGGCTAAAAGAAGTCACATAGGCTTTTCCGAACCCTTAAGTCTTATCTAATGAAAATCCTCGACGCCCTCCGCGCTGCCGCTGAAACCCTTGAGAAGGCCGGCATTGATGATGCGCTTGCAGACGCTGAAATCCTCACCTGGCATGCCGCAGACATCGACCGGCTGACCGCCTTTCTTGACAACCCCGAGACCAACTCACAAACCCTGGCGAGAATCAGGAGATTGACGACACGCAGGGCAAAGGGCGAACCAGTGCAGTATATCGTCGGACAGGTCGAGTTCTGCGGACTGGAGATAACAGTCGGCAAAGGGGTGCTCATCCCGCGACCGGAGACCGAATTGCTGGTGGAAGAGGCAGTAAAAACGGTGACGCATGAACCGTTAAATGTTCAGTACGCCAACAAAAAAAATTCCTTAGCCATCCTTGATCTCTGTACCGGAAGCGGCTGTATTGCGCTTGCGCTGGCAAAGGAATTTCGCGGGGCTAAAGTCATTGGGACAGACATATCGCCAAAAGCATTATATTACGCAAGAAAAAACATATCAAGAAATCACATCGGAAACGTCACATTCATGAAGGGGTCACTCTTCGGACCGGTAAAAAAGGGCACGAAGTTTGATCTTATCACCGCTAATCCGCCCTATATCATAAACAGCGAGATATCCGAACTTCAGAGAGAGGTAAAGGACTGGGAGCCGACCGGAGCACTCGACGGCGGCGATGACGGGCTCGATTTTTACAGGGAAATTCTCAGTAAGGCGGGCCGATACCTGAAACCAGACGGTTCACTCATTCTGGAACTCGGATATGGTCAGGCCCGTGCCATAGCTGAAATTTCATCTCGGAACGGCTTTAAGGTTGTCTCGATAATAAGAGACCTGGCCGGAATCGAGAGAATTTTAAAGGCTACCTCTGCTGTGGTGTCATAATGGGATTGCACGACCACTACTCTTCGCACCGGCAGGGGTAATAGGTCAGAAGCGCCTGCTTTATCTTCTGGAGCGCTTCGGCTTCGGTCCTTCCCTTGACCCTAAGCCCGGGGAGCTCCGGACATTCAGCAACCCAACTTCCGTCATCGTCCTGATAAACCGAAAACTCTCTCATTGCTTTTCGATCTCCTCCATCAAGGCATCGAGAATATCCTTTTCATCCACCTTTTTTATAATCTTCCCTTTTCTGAAGAGGAGCCCCGTCCCTGCCCCTCCGGCAATCCCGATATCGGCCTCACGCGCCTCGCCGGGCCCGTTCACCACGCACCCCATCACCGCCACGGTGATCGGCTTCTTCAGGTCTTTCAGCCTGTCCTCTACCTCTGCCGCCAGTCCACGGATATCGATCTGGCACCTGCCGCAGGTCGGACATGAGATGATATTGGGGCCACGGGTCCGCAGTCCCAGGGATTTGAGGATTTCATAGGCAACCCGCACCTCTTCATGGGGATCGGCGGAAAGAGAGACCCGCATCGTATCGCCGATACCCTCGGCGAGGATGATCCCGAGCCCAACCGAACTTTTTATAATACCGGTAAACAAGGGGCCTGCCTCTGATATGCCGATATGGAGCGGGTACCTGGATGACTTCGCAAAGAGCCGGTATGCCTCGACTGTTGTTGGCACATTCGAGGCCTTAAGGGAAACCTTGATATCACGAAAGTCAAGCTTCTCAAGAATTTCGATATGCTCGGAGGCGCTTTCAACAAGGGCCTCCGGTGTCGGGTGTTTATATTTCTGGAGCAGTTTTCTTGACAACGACCCGGCATTAACACCAATGCGCACAGGGATCTTCCGGTCCTGGCATGCCGCGACCAGTTCAGCGACCTTCCACCGCGCCCCTATATTTCCGGGATTGATCCGAAGACCGTCAATGCCCTGACGCACCGCCTCAAGGGCGAGCCGCCAGTCAAAGTGGATATCAGCAATCACCGGTATCGGCGAGGCCTTTCTTATCGGACCAAGCACCATTGCCGCATCCATGTCCGGGACCGCTATCCTGACAATCTCGCATCCTGCCTCAGCCAATGACCTGACCTGGGTGATCGTGGCGTCAGCATTGCGGGTGTCGGTCTTGGTCATCGACTGGACAGTAACCGGACTGCCACCACCAACAGGGACATGCCCCACCTGTATGAGTCTCGTCTTTCGTCTCTTTCTCACTCTTATTAACCCTCCTCTTTCATCCTCTTTTTGTCGCGGTAGGCCCTCACTGCCTCGGTGTGTTGGCCAAGGGTGTCCGAAAATACATGAGTACCATCATTATTCGAAACAAAAAAGAGATAGGAGACCTTTGCCGGGTTAACAGCAGCGATAATGGACTTCAGGCTGGGTGACGCAATCGGCCCTGGGGGAAGGCCCTTATTAACATAGGTATTATACGGCGTCTGCCTCTGAAGGTCCGCCTTCATGATCTTTTCTTTAGAGCTCTTCACCCCGTAGATGCTCGTCGGATCTGCCTGAAGCAGCATGTTTTTCTTCAGTCTATTGTGATAAACAGCGGAGATCACGGGCCGTTCGGAATCAACAACCGCTTCTTTCTCGACAATAGATGCAAGGGACAGGACATCCGCCTCGGTCATGCCGAGACTTTCTGCCCTGGCCTTGAGTTCATCGTCGAACTTCTCACGCATCCGGCCGATCATAAGCCCCAGGGCGTCCTCAAGGTTCACCCCCTTGGCAATCAGGTAGGTATCAGGGAAAATATAGCCCTCGGTACTCGGAGACGCAATGTCATGTGATGACAGGAAGTCCTTGTTATAGGCCAGATTCATAACCTCAGCCTGCGAGGCTATCCCTGCCTTTGCAAAGGCCTCCGAGATCTCCCTCAGCGAATCGCCTTCGAGGATCTTCACCTCAAACTCAATAATCTTGCCTTTCTGGATGATCTTGAAGATCTCAAATGGGCTCATGCTCGTCCAGACCGAATAAAATCCTGCCCTGATCTTACGGTCAGCGCCGGTAAGCCGTCCGAGCACCATAAAAATCTTCTTGTCCCTGATCAGCTTCTCCCTGACCAGTATATCGGCTGTCTGACGAAAGGTCGCACCCTTCGGTATCTGGATCTCGGTATTTTTCCCGACCGACTGGACCGGGATAAACATTTCGAATCCGGCATACGAAAGAAACAGGGCACAAGTAGCCAGGAGGATAAAAAGCATGCTCTTTTTCATATGTTTAGAATGCCAGATGGCTCATAAAATGTCCAGAAATATGCCGGAAAAATGCAAAGGCGGGGATGACCCCGCCTTTGTCACTGCTGCATACAAAAAGCAGATTACTGTTTCTTAGTACATGCCACCCATGCCGCCGCCCGGAGGCATAGCGGGCATTTCAGGCTTCTCTTCAGGGAGGTCAGCGATCATCACCGAGGTTGTCAGCATCAGAGATGCAACTGATGCGGCATTCTGGAGGGCGCACCTCGTAACCTTTGTCGGGTCGACAATTCCGGCCTTCAGCATGTCAACATACTCCTCAGTACCTGCGTTGAACCCATAGTTCGCTTCCTTGGAACTTTTGACCTTCTCAACGATAACGGATGGCTCAAGGCCAGTGTTGTTGATAATCTGGCGGATAGGCTCCTCAAGGGCCCTCTTAAGGATATCAACCCCCACCTGCTGGTCATGGTTCTCAAGTTTCAGGCCTTTGAGCGCGCTGACGGAACGGAGAAGTGCAACGCCGCCGCCCGGGACAATCCCTTCCTCAACTGCTGCACGGGTTGCATGGAGAGCGTCCTCAACTCTTGCCTTCTTTTCTTTCATCTCGGTCTCGGTGGCTGCCCCGACATTGATGACGGCAACGCCGCCGACGATCTTCGCGAGCCTCTCCTGGAGCTTCTCCCTGTCGTAGTCAGAGGTCGTCTCGTCAATCTGCGCCTTGATCAGCTTGACCCTGCCCTCGATCTTCTTGGGGTCACCTGCGCCCTCGATAATGGTGGTGTTCTCTTTGTCGACGGTGATCTTCTTTGCCCGTCCAAGGTCAGTGATCTTGATGCTCTCGAGCTTGATGCCCAGGTCCTCGGAAATGACCGTGCCGCCGGTAAGAACTGCAAGATCTTCAAGCATCGCCTTCCGCCTGTCGCCGAAGCCAGGGGCCTTGACTGCGCAGACCTGGATCGTGCCGCGGAGCTTGTTGACAACGAGGGTTGCAAGCGCCTCCCCCTCTACTTCTTCAGCAATAATCATAAGAGGTCTGCCCATCTTTGCGGTCTGCTCGAGTATGGGAAGCAGGTCCTTCATGGCAGAGATCTTCTTCTCGTTGATGAGGATAAGAACATCATCAAGATTGCATTCCATTCTCTCGGGATCAGTCACAAAGTATGGTGAGGAGTACCCTCTGTCGAACTGCATGCCCTCGACAACATCGAGAGATGTGGTCATGCTCTTTGCCTCTTCTACCGTGATGACGCCGTCCTTGCCGACTTTGTCCATGGCATCGGCAATCAGCTCACCGATCGTGGAATCATTGTTAGCCGAGATGGTCCCGACCTGGGCAATCTCCTTCTTGTCCTGCACCGGCCTGCTGATCTTCTTCAGCTCACCGACTATAGCCTCAACCGCCTTCTCGATGCCCCTCTTGATGTCCATGGGGTTTGAGCCGGCAACGACGTGTTTGATACCACCGCTATAGATGGCATAGGCGAGCACGGTTGCCGTGGTCGTCCCATCGCCGGCAACATCAGAGGTCTTGCTGGCGACCTCGCGAACAAGCTGTGCTCCCATATTTTCATACGCGTCCTTCAGTTCAATTTCCTTGGCGACCGTCACCCCGTCCTTGGTGATCGTCGGTGCGCCGTATTTCTTGTCGATAACAACATTCTTGCCCTTGGGGCCAAGGGTTGCCTTCACTGCATCAGTCAGCAGCGTAATGCCCTTTAACATCGAGCTTCTTGCTGCTTCATCAAATAGAAGCTGTTTTGCCATATATTATTTCCTCCTGAGAATGGTTTTTTACGTTTGAATTATCCGGGACTTATTACTGAACTAATTCCGGGAACTATTCGACAATGCCGAGAATATCTTCTTCCTTAACGATCAGATAATCAGTTCCGTCCATGTTGACTTTTGAGCCTGAGTACTTGTCGAAAAGGACCGTGTTGCCGACTTTCACCTCTTTAACCTCTGAGCCAACAGCCTCAATCTTTCCCTTCTGCGGCTTTTCCTTGGCTGAATCAGGGATGTAGATACCGCCAGCGGTCTTTTCTCCTTCTTCAGAGTACGATATAAATACCCTGTCCTTGAGTGGCTTAAATTTCATACGTTTTTCTCCTTTCCTGGATTATTATTTCCTGTTATATTAGCACTCAACCTGCTAGAGTGCTAATATAACAGGAAACGAATCAGTTTGGCAAGAGTTTTTCGAAAAAAATCAGAAATAAAAGAATGCGTTTATGCTATTTATTTTAAAAAATTAATTTATTCAGCTAGTTACGCCAGAAATGACTGCTCTTAAGTCCTCTTCCGGGCAGCGATAAAGTTTTCAATAGCCTCCCGATAATAGTCAAAGACATCGCGAACTTCCTGCGGAATCCTGTTGTCATAGAGCTTCTTCCCCTCCTTGACCTCAGAGGCAAAAACTGCATAAAAGTCACCAGCTTTAATCGCCGCCTCCACCTTTGCAACATTATAAAGATGGATATCATTAATTATCGTCCGTGCGAGACGCTTCGCCTTCTCGATTTTCTCATCAGACCCGGACTGTTGAGAGGCCTGCGCCAGGGTCTCTGTCTTCGCCGCCGCGTTGATCGCAGGGGCCTGTGCGGCTGGCGGGGCCCCGGCCCCGTGAGTCACCGACACTGTCGCCGGCCTGGGGGCAGCAGCAGGCTGCTCACAGACTCCGGACTGCATAAGCCCCCCATCTCCCCCACCTTTCAACCTGTTGACTCTTTCAAGTAACTGGGCAGGGATATCATACTCCTCGATATAGTCATCTGCCCCATACAGCGAAGTCGGTTCCCTGCGGTATTTCGTCTTGTCATAGGTCGCCGGAATCAAAATAAACTTCATATCCTTTGTCTCAACCCTCGCTTTTACCCTCCGGCAGACCTCAAATCCGTATATCTTCGGAAGTGCCACCTCGATAATCGAGAGGAAAGGAAACTCTTTCAGTGCCTTGACCATCAGATCGATACCGTCGGCAGCGGTAATGACCTTATAGCCTCCGGAAGTCAGGATTAAAGAAATCTCCTGCATCAGGGCCGGGTTAGAATGGGCGACAAGGATGGTCGAACTGTTCAGGTCTTTCTTCTGCCGTGCAGCAGGTTTCCTGACGATAAGTACTGCTGCACATTTGGGACACTTGAATTTTGATCCCGTGGGAGAAAGTTTTGTCTCATCGACTTTCAGCTTTATCGCACATTTCGGACAGATAACTATCACCTTCGAAACCTCCGTGGCAGCCATAATTTTATCGTCAGAAGTCCGGCCAAAAACCCGCCGACATGGGCAAACCAGGCAACACCGCCATGGTGCCCTCCACCCTGTGACAGAAAACCGCTCAAGATCTGTATAATAGCCCAAAATCCAATAACTATCAAGGCCGGAATTTTAATAACCTGAACAAAAAAGCCAAGGAACACAAGCGTGTTAACTCGAGCAGAAGGAAAGAGCAGAATATAGGCGCCGAGCAGGCCCGAGATGGCGCCGCTCGCACCAATCATGGGGACTGTCGAAGACGGATCAACAACAGCGTGCGCATAAGCCGATACAATGCCGCAGAACAGATAAAAGACAAGGAACCTGCCATGGCCGAGACTGTCCTCGACATTATCTCCGAAGATCCAGAAGTAGAGCATATTGCCTCCAAGATGCAGCACCCCCCCGTGCATAAACATCGAGGTGAATATTGTCATGAGCGCCGGAATCGGCTGGGTCGAGTGGAAATGCAGAATATTCTCAGGGATGGCCCCGTAAGCAAAGACAATCTCCTGCCCGCTATGCTCGGAGAAGATCTGCAGGATGAATACGGTTATGTTGATCACGATGAGCAGCACCGTCACCAGGGGAACGGTATGCGTTGGGTTATCGTCCTTAAAAGGGATCATACAATCGTCGACCTCAATGCCTATTGTACTACATTATCCTGATTGAAGCGCCTGCCCTGGTTCGGATTGAGGGGACAGATGATATCGTGGTTTCCTGAGTGTCCGGCAGGTCTTTCGCCCTGTCTCTCCCCATCATCATTGACATAATCCCTGTTCTACAGTAAAGTTTAATATGTCCGATGAGCAGCAGAAAGGCAAAGGCTCTGCAATCCATGAAATAGTCAAAAAAATTCGTTTATCGATAACGGTTATAACGTTCGTTATCGTGACCCTCTTCGGTGTCATTCTTTACAACCTTTATCCCCCTTTCCCTTTATTTTTCGACTTTATTCCTGATATCTCAATAAATCTGATTATCGCACTATCCTTTTCCCTTGCGCTGGCCAGCCTTTTTCTCTTTGTCAGGATATCCCGCCAGGTGATAAGAATCGTACGCGACTACAGCAGCAAACTTGAACAACTTCTGAGTATAAGCAGGGACCTGCGCGAGGAGATGTATGGCGATATCCTCCTTGAAAAGATCCTCAATAACGCCATAATGATCACCAACGCTGATTCCGGTTCAATTCTTCTCTGTGAAGGTGAAAAACTGGTATTCAAGATTGTCAGAGGGGAGAGGGCTTCTCTGCTGGTGGGGACGACCGTTGACACGGGCAAGGGGATTTCGGGATGGGTCGCTCATACCGGACAGACGGTCAGGCTGAAGGATGTGGCAACTGACAGTCGGTTTAATGCTGATATCGATACCTTGACCGGCTATGAAACAAAATCGCTCCTCTGCATCCCTCTTGTCGCCCGCTCAGCCGTCATCGGAGTCATTGAACTCCTGAATAAAAAAGATGGGCATGCGTTCCGCGAGCGAGATGAGGAAATCATCGATTACCTGGCAGGTCAGGCGGCGATCTCGATCATCAGGACACGCTTTTATGAGGACCAGAAAAACTATGAGATACACCTGACCGAAATGCTTCTTGAGGCCATTGATGTTCATATCACCGAGAAGCGGGGGCATTCCAGGCGGGTGGCGCGTTACAGCAATATCATCGCCAAGGGACTGAATATGGACGAGGAGCGGAAAAGGAGGATATATTTTGCATCGCTCCTCCATGATGTGGGATTCATGAAAATTAATTCAGAGGAGTCATTCAGAGATGAGGAATATATGCGCCACCCGGAGATCGGCTATGAGATGATCAAGCCGATAACTTTTTATGCCAATATTGCGCCGCTCATCCTCCATCATCATGAACGCTATGACGGCCAGGGCTATCCCGCGCAGCTCAAGGGGGAAGAAATCCCGCTCGAAGCCAGGATTATAGCTATCGCGGAGGCGTTCGATGCAATGGTCAGTCCAACATCCTACAAGGTTCCGGTCAGCTTTGGAGAGGCGATTCTGGAATTAAGGCATAAGGCCGGTACACAGTTCGACCGTGAACTGGTCGAGATATTCGCAACGAATATCGATTCACAGCAGGTTAAAGATTAGCTGCAAGTAAAGAGAAAGGGGCCCTGAAGGCCCCTTTCTCTTTACTTATTTATTCCTGCTATCGGTCTTGCACGAGACCTTTGGTTTTGCCCCTCAGGTCTGTATCCCGAGCCGGGGAAATATAACCGTCTGCAACACGATCCAGATTGCGATGACTGCAATACCGATCAGGATATCACTCATGGCTATTTCCCTTTGGTGTCTGCAGAATCTAACGCTGCCTTTGCAGCCTTGCCCTTCGGCTTCTTGATGCTCTCGTAATCAATAAATTCAAGGATAGCCATCGGGGCAGAGTCCTTCAGCCGGTTTCTGGTATGCACCAGTCGCAGATAGCCACCGTTTCTGCCGGTAAAGCGGGGAGCTATCTCATTAAAGAGCTTCGAGGCTATGGTCCTGCAGGTCACAACTGTCAGCACCTGCCTCTTCGAATGCAGATCACCCTTGATCCCAAATGTGATCATCTTCTCTGCAATGCGTTTGGTCTCCTTAGCCTTGGCCACCGTGGTCTCTATGCGCTGGTTCTCAAAAAGAGCGGTAACCAGACACCTGAGCAGCGCCTTCCGCTGGTTAGCGGGCCTGCCAAACAATCTTCCATCTACTTTATGACGCATCGTCGTTGATACCTCCGGATTGTAATACAGCGTCTTTACTGAGGCTGTCAAGGTCTATCTTCATGCCCAGATGGAGCCCCATTCTGCCAAGGATTTCCTTGATCTCGTTGAGCGACTTTCTTCCAAAATTCTTTGTCTTGAGCATCTCCGGTTCGGTCTTCTGTACCAGCTCATGAATCGTCTTTATATTTGCATTCTTGAGACAGTTATACGACCGTACCGACAGTTCCAGTTCGTCGACATTCCTGAAAAGATTATCGTTCAGTGATGCTGCACCGTCGTCACCATGTTTCACGGCCGACTCGTCAGCAGAAACCACATCGAGATCATCCTCCTCAAAAATCAGGAGGTCGAAGTGTTCGATGAGAATCGTTGCCGCCTGTGATATTGCCTTCTCAGGGGTGATGCTCCCATCTGTCCACAGTTCCAGGACGAGACGGTCATAGTCGGTGTCTCTCCCGACTCTTGCCTTCTCAACCCAGAAGTTGACCTTCTTCATCGGGGTAAAAACCGCATCAACAGCAATCATCGATACCGGAAGGCTCTCTTTATTTCTTTCGGCGGAAAGGTACCCCTTGCCGTTTCTGATATAGACCTCGGCATCAAAGGCAGCCCCCTTGTCGAGCGTTGCGATAACCTGCTCAGGGTTCAGGACCTCAATGGATGAATCTGCCTGAATGTCAGAGCCCCTGACCTGTCCCGGGCCTTTGACCTGCAATGTCGCAATCTTGCTGCCGGTACCGTGATACCTGAACCTTACCGTTTTCAGGTTAAGGATGATATTTATAACATCTTCCTTTATCCCGTTTATGGTCGAAAACTCATGCAGCGCGCCGGATATCTTAACCGCGGTAATCGCTGCACCTTCAAGCGAGGAAAGCAGTATCCTTCTCAGTGCATTCCCCATGGTTGTGCCAAAACCCCGCTCCAGCGGCTCTACAATAAGCTTGCCGTAATCGCTGGTAAGCGTCTCTTCATCAAACCTGATCTTCTCAGGTAGTTGAAAGCCTTTTTTCCTTAAATTCATAAGGCCTCCCTATATGCCTTAAATTTTATACGATTTCAGACGAAAAAGCAGGGGTAGAGGACTCCTCGCACCCGTGCTTTCCGTTTTCTAATATGCTATTTTGAATACAGCTCAACGATGAGCTGTTCCTGAGCCGGAAGCTGTATCTCTTCCCTCTCCGGAATCTCGGCAACCTTACCCTTAAAGTTCTGGAAGTCGACCTCGACCCAGGCGGGGATACCCCGCTGCTCGGCCTTGGCAATACTGTCGATGATAAGGGGAATTTTTCTGCTCGTCTCTTTCACCTCGACCATGGCACCCTTCGCAAGAGCGCATGAAGGAATGTTGACCTCCCTGCCGTTGACCATAAGGTGGCCGTGACAGACCAACTGCCGGGCGCTTGTCCTGTTCGGCGCAAAGCCCATGCGATAGACAACGTTGTCCAGTCTGGTCTCCATAATCTGCAGAAGAACCTCACCCGTAACACCTTTTTTTCTCGTGGCCTGATGAAAACATTTTCTGAACTGCCGCTCCAGCACACCATAACTGTTGCGGACCTTCTGTTTTTCTCTTAATTGCACGCCGTAATCGGAGAGCTTGCTGCGCCGCTGACCGTGCTGTCCGGGAGGGTATTGCCTCCGCTCAACAGCGCACTTTTCCGTAAAACAACGATCGCCCTTCAGGAACAGTTTCTCTGTTTCCCTGCGGCATATCCTGCACTGCGGTCCTGAATATCTTGCCACTTACACTCTCCTCCTCTTCGGCGGCCTGCAGCCATTATGTGGTACCGGTGTTACATCTTTTATCAGGTTTATATCCAGACCCGCAGCCTGCAATGCACGTATCGCAGACTCTCTGCCGGCCCCCGGTCCTTTTACATAGACATCAACCTGCTTCATACCAATATCAATGGCCTTCTTGGCTGCTGCCTCGGCGGCGACCTGTGCAGCATACGGTGTCCCTTTTCTTGATCCCTTAAACCCCAGATTGCCGGCACTCGACCAGGTGATCACTCCTCCTGTCGGATCGGTAATCGTCACAATCGTATTGTTAAAGGTCGCCTGAATATAGGCAGAACCGCTGGTTATATGCCGTTTATCCTTTTTGACCCCTTTTTTCCTCTGAGCCATGGGCTAAGCCTCCTTCTTCTTTCCGACAACAGCTTTTCTCGGACCCTTGCGTGTACGGGCGTTTGTTTTCGTTCGCTGCCCCCGTAACGGCAGGCCTGCCCTGTGCCGTGCTCCTCTATAACATCCGATATCGGTCAGTCTCTTTATACTCATCGATATATCCCGCCTGAGATCAC
Source organism: Thermodesulfovibrionales bacterium (assembly GCA_049799315.1). Lineage (GTDB taxonomy): Bacteria > Nitrospirota > Thermodesulfovibrionia > Thermodesulfovibrionales > UBA6898 > PALSA-1316. The sequence goes on from JBARHQ010000152.1 coordinate 30,466, forward strand.
CCTCAACCCTGAGGTCCCTCTCTATGACGGCCCTGATTTTGACAGCATCCTCATCCTTGAGATCCTTAACCCTGACGTGAGAGTCGACTCCAACCTCTTCCAGGATCTTCTGGGAAAGAGATCTTCCTATGCCGAATATCCTCGTCAGGCCTATCTCAATGCGCTCACTCTTTGGCAAATCAACTCCAGCGATTCTCGCCAATGTATACCTCCTCTTTTATCCCTGTCTCTGTTTATGTTTGGGGTTATCGCATATAACGCGAATAACGCCCTTTCTTTTAATAACCCTGCATTTCGAGCATATCGGCTTAACTGATGAACGAACCTTCATGATGACTCCTCACATTAATCGTCTATTTGAATCGGTATGTTATCCTGCCCTTGGTGAGGTCATACGGTGATAGCTCTATCGTGACCTTGTCACCCGGCAGTATCTTGATAAAATGCATACGCATCTTGCCTGAAACATACGCCAGGATCACCTGGCCATTCTCCAGTTCAACCCTGAACATGGCATTCGGCAGTGTTTCTAAAATCGCACCCTGAACTTCTATGCTGTCTTCTTTAGCCATAAACGTTTATTATAGTCTTTCAGTTATATTTCGTCAATATTCTCGGCAGATCTTCTGTGATGCAGATCGTATGCTCAAAATGAGCCGACTTCCTGCCATCGAGTGTCACTGCTGTCCATTTATCTGCGAGGACTTTCACCTCGTATATGCCGGCATTAACCATCGGCTCAATCGCCAGGGTCATCCCCTTTCTCAGCCTCGGCCCCTGACCAGGAGATCCGTAGTTCGGGATCTGAGGCTCCTCATGCATCTCCCTGCCAATTCCGTGACCCACAAACATCCTCACCACTGAAAATCCGTTTTTCTCCACATGCTTCTGTATCGCATGAGAAATATCAAAAAGCCGGTTACCCTCAACAGCCTTCTCAATCCCTTTATATAACGCTTCCTCAGTCGCCCTCAGCAGCGCGGCATCTTCCCCGGTAACAGTTCCCACCGGTAGCGTTATTGCGGCATCTCCGAAAAATCCGTTCATAAAGACCCCAACATCAACGCTGACCAAGTCCCCTTCAGCAATTCTTCTGCCGGATGGAATGCCGTGCACGACCTGCTCATTTACCGACACACAGATACTGCCTGGGTAACCCCGGTAACCCTTAAAGGCCGACTTGCCACCGAGGGCCCTGATACGGGCATCGGCAAAATCCTCGATTTCCTTTGTCGTTATGCCTGCCCTGACAATCCCGTTGAGAGACGCAAGAACGTCAGCGACAACACCGCAGGGCTGAGACATCGCCTCTATCTCATCTTGTGATTTCAGGAAGATCACTTTTCATCTTCAGACCGGAGCGTCCACATCCGGCCAATCACACGTCTGTCCCCGGGGCTCTGATGCTTCACCAGTCGTCAGCTGCGCCGGCCCCTGATTCTGCCTTTTTTCAGGAACCCGTCATACGAGCGCGTCACCAGATGAGACTCTATCTGCGAAACCGTATCGAGCGCGACGCCGACTGCAATTAATAGTGAGGTACCACCGAAATAGAACGGGACCCCGAATCTGTTGATCAGCACCTCAGGAATGACGCATACGACCGCAAGATAAATTGCCCCTACAAACGTCAGCCGCGACAATACCCGGTACAGATATTCCGAGGTCTTCTGCCCCGGCCGGATACCGGGGACGTAGCCGCCGTATTTTTTGAGATTGTCGGCAATATCCACAGGGTTAAACACAATAGCCGTATAAAAGTATGCAAAGAAGAAGATCATACTGACATACAGCATGGTATAAATCACCGTACCGGGCGAGAGCTGCTTTGCTATGGACTGCACCCACGGGATAGCGATAAACCCGGCAATGGTTGCAGGGAACATGATGATCGATGAAGCAAAAATGGGCGGAATAACCCCAGCGGTATTGATCTTGAGCGGCAGGTGCGTCGACTGCCCCCCGAAGACTTTCTTTCCGACAACACGCTTGGCATATTGAACGGGTATCTTCCGCTGCCCGCGCTCCATCATAATGATGGCCCCAATAACCGCCACCATCATGACAACCAGGAACAGCACAAAGAAAATTGAGAGCTCGCCCGCCTGGATAAGCCTTACGGTGCTGACGATTGCATTCGGAAACCGCGCCACAATACCCGCGAAGATGATCAGCGATATGCCGTTGCCGATTCCCCGCTCGGTAATCTGCTCTCCGAGCCACATGATAAAAGCTGTGCCGGCGGTGAGTGTTATCATGGTGATCAGTCTGAACGACCATCCGGGATTCTGAACAAAGACCCCATTAGACATGCTCTCTAGACCGGCTGCTATACCAAATGACTGAATCGCACTGATAACGACGGTGCCGTAGCGCGTATAACGGGTGATCTTCTTTTTTCCTGCCTCGCCCTCTTTTGCGAGTTTTCCGATCGCGGGGATAACGACGGTCAGTAACTGCATGATAATCGAAGCACTGATATACGGCATGATACCGAGGGCAAAAATAGTTACCCTTGAGAGCGCCCCGCCAGAAAACATATCAAAGAACCCCATAAAGGCTCCGCCCTTATCAGTGAGGAATTTGCTCAGTTCCTCACCGTTTATTCCGGGAGTCGGCACATGGCAGCCGATACGGTATACGGTCAGGAGCGCAAGCGTATAGAAAATGCGTCTCTTTAATTCCTCAATCTTGAATATATTCTGAAAACTTGACAGGAGTCCCAATTACAGAACCTCTGCCTTGCCGCCGGCAGCAGTGATTTTTTCCATTGCCGAGGCGCTGAATGCCGTAGCCTGCACGGTGATGGGCCGCTCAATCTTGCCGTTGCCAAGTACTTTCAGGCCATCCTTCATGTCCTTGATAATCCTCTTTTCTTTCAGAACAGCGGGAGTTATGAGGTCAATCCCCTGCAGGCTATTGAGACTGTCAAGGTTGATGGTAGCATAGGTCTTTCCAAAAATATTGGTGAAGCCCCGTTTCGGAACCCGCCTCTGTAACGGCATCTGGCCGCCCTCAAACCCAAGCCCAACCGAGCCGCCGGAGCGGGCCTTCTGTCCCTTATGCCCCTTGCATGATGTCTTACCGTGGCCTGAACCGACGCCTCTTCCGACCCTTTTACGTTTCTTCGTGCTTCCTTCAGCAGGCTTTATATCTTGTATATTCATGTCGTTGTATAACCTCCAGCTATTCTGATACCGTCTCGACTGCAACCAGATGGGCGACCCTGTTGATCATTCCCTTAATCGCCTTGTTGTCCTCGCGCTTCACTGAAGAGCCGATCTTTCTCAGGCCGAGTGCCTCCAGGGTCCTGCGCTGTTTCACCGGAAGCCCGATATATCCTTTTTTGAGAACTATCTTGAGCATTAAGTATTCGCCTCCTGTGCCTCTTCTTCACCCTTGCCGCGCAGCTTTATAATATAGTCCGGATCTTTCAGGCCGGTAAGTCCGGCTATTGTTGCATGTACCGTATTGAACGGATTGTGGTTCCCGAGCGCTTTTGCAACAATATCCTGAACTCCCGAGACCTCAAGTATGGCCCTGACAGCGCCACCGGCAATCAGCCCGGTTCCCTTTGGCGCGGGGTTCATGATCACCTGACCACCACTGTATTTTCCGATAATCCTGTGGGGGATCGTGCCGTCCTTCATCGGGAATTTCAAAAGTGATTTCTTGGCCTGCTCAACAGCCTTCCTGATCGCTTCAGGGACCTCGGCAGCCTTGCCCTTTCCGATGCCGACCGTGCCTTCGCCATCACCGACGACCACCAGGGCGCTGAATGAAAATCTCCGACCACCCTTGACGACCTTCGCCACTCTATTGATGAAGACCACCTTATCTTTTAAATTCAATCCTTCCGGGTTGATCCTAGCCACCTTACCTCCTTGAACCTTTATCAGTCATTCTAAAATTCCAGTCCGGCTTCCCGTGCTGCCTCGGCGAGGGCCTTAACCCTTCCGTGATAGAGGTAACCGCTTCTGTCGAATACAACCTTACTAATTCCCTTTTCCTTAGCCCTGCCGGCTATCAGCAATCCGACTTCACGCGCTGTTTTGCTGTTGCCCTTATGCTGCGTGAGTGTCCGCATCGAGCTGTCGAGGCTGGAAGCCGCGACCATCGTCGTGCCGGTCGTATCGTCAATAACCTGAGCATATATATTATTGAGGCTCCTGAAAACGGAAAGCCGTGGTCTTTCCGTCGTACCGCCTACTGTCTTCCTGATGCGTTCATGACGCCTCTGTCTTCCTATTTCTCTCGTCCTGGCCAACGTATAACCTCCTACCGGTCATTCACAAGGAGACGATGACTCGCATCATCCCCGAGATGTTATTTTTTACCTGTCTTACCCACTTTAAGCTTCAGCCGTTCTCCGGCATACCGCACGCCCTTGCCCTTATAGGCATCAGGCTTCCTGAGTGATCTCAGGTTTGCCGCGACCTGGCCGATCTTCTGCTTGTCGATTCCGGTGAGGGTGATCTGCGTCTGTTTCTGATCAACCGCGGCTGTAATACCTTCAGGCAGCGGGAACTCAACCGGATGGGAATACCCCAAAGTCAACACGATCTTGCTGCCCTGGACCTGCGCCCTATACCCGACACCGACTATATCAAGGACTCTCTGATATCCCTTCGTCACCCCATCGACCATGTTTGCAACAAGACTTCTGGTCAGACCATGGAGAGCCCGGGTCTTCTTCTCATCATCACGCCTGACAACAACAATGGCGTTGTCCTTTACCGACAACTCGGTCCCCTCAGGGAAACTCCAACCCAGCTCACCCTTCGGGCCTTTCACTTTGACGGCATTGCCAGCGAGAGTCACATTCACCCCGCTCGGGATCTCTATAGGTTTTTTGCCAATTCTCGACATTTATGATTCTCCTTTACCAGACGTAACAGAGGATTTCCCCGCCGACGTTCTCACGCTTACATGTCTTGTCAACGAAAATCCCCCTTGATGTGGAAAGAATGGAAACACCCACCCCACCCATAACGCTTGGAATCTCATCCTTGCCTGCGTAGACCCTTCTGCCGGGTTTACTGATCCTCTTGATGCCTGATATTATCGGTGCATTGTCAACGGTATATTTCAGGGTTATCCTGAGGATACCCTGTTTTTTGTCCTTCAGTATCTTATACGCCCTGATAAATCCTTCTTCCTTCAGTATCTTTGCAATCTCAAGCTTCAGTCGCGATGCCGGGACATCTACTTTTTCGGCCTTGATCATGGCAGCATTCCTGATTCTTGTGAGCATATCTGCGATTGGGTCAGTTAACATCAAAATCCTCCCTATAAATCATATACTACCAGCTTGACTTGGTTACCCCAGGTATCTGGCCGCGCAATGCCAGAGTCCTGAAGCATATGCGACACATGCCAAACTGCCTGAGATAGCCTCTCGGCCTGCCGCAGACCTTGCAGCGGTTATGCGCCCTGACACCAAATTTGGGCGGCCGTTTCGACTTTTCTATCATACACGTCTTTGCCATTACAGTACCTCGCTAATTTCTAAAAGGGATGCCAAAGTAACGCAAAAGCGCCTTACTTTCCTTGTCTGTCGCTGCAGAGGTGCAGACGATGACGTCCAGTCCGTGAACCATCTCAACCTTATCGTAATCTATCTCAGGGAAGATGAACTGCTCCCGTATGCCAACGGCATAGTTACCCCTGCCATCGAATGATTTGCCTGATACGCCCCTGAAGTCGCGGATACGCGGGAGGGCTATTGTTATCAGCCTGTCAATGAATTCGTACATGGTGGTGCCACGCAGGGTAACCTTGCATCCTATCGGCATGCCTTCTCTGAGCTTGAAGGTCGCAATAGATTTTTTCGCCTTGGTAACAATGGGTTTCTGACCGGTGATCATGCCAAGTTCTTTCTGCGCCGCATCAAGAAGCTTTATGTTCTGTATAGCCTCCCCCAGCCCGACATTCAGCACAATCTTCTCTAATTTGGGAACCTGCATGATGTTCCTGTAAGCAAAATCCTTCATCATCGCAGGGATGATCTCTTTTTGGTACTTCTCTTTCATTCGTGGAGCCGCCATGCTTAATCTATGACCTCCTTGCATTTTTTACACGAGCGATGTTTTTTGCCGCCATCAATCACCGCCGCCGCAATTTTCGAAGGCTTATTGCATTTCGGACATACCAGCATAACGTTCGACAACTGTATCGGGGCCTCTTTTTCAATAATACCGCCCTGTGAATATGTCTTGTTCGGCTTCATATGCTTTTTGATGATATTGATCTTCTCGATCAATACCCGTCCCGAAGTCTTGTCGACATTCAGCACCCTACCCTGCTTCCCTTTATATTTACCGGTGAGGACGCGGACTGTATCTTCTTTTTTTATACCCAAACTCATGTTTCCTCCTAAAGAACCTCTGGTGCGAGTGAGATGATCTTCATATAATCTTTCCAGCGGAGCTCACGCGCTACCGGACCGAAGATTCTCGTACCGACCGGTTCGCCCTGCGCATTTATCAGGACAACCGCATTCTGGTCAAACCGTATATACGAACCGTCAGGCCGCTTCGCCTCTCTCCGGGTACGGACAACAACTGCCTTCGTCACCGACCCCTTCTTGATATTACTGTCCGGCAGGGCCTCCTTAACGCTGACCACAACAACATCGCCAAGCCTCGCGTACCGGCGCCGTGACCCGCCAAGGACCTTTAAACACTGGACCTTTTTCGCGCCCGAGTTGTCTGCTACTTCAAGCATAGTCCTTAGCTGAATCATTTCTCGCTGCTCCTTTGCGATTTGCCCTTGATTTCAAGGACCAGCCACCTCTTGTCTTTGCTGATCGGCCTGGTCTCAATGATCTTGACATCATCGCCGATAGCGCACGAATTGTCCGCATCATGAGCCTTAAACTTGGTCACTTTCTTAACGGTCTTCTTATAGACAGGGTGCTGAAACTGTCTCGTGACCGCAATAACGACCGTCTTCTCCATCTTGTTGCTCACCACTTTGCCTGTATAAACCTTGTCTGCCATCTTTACCTTCCAGATCTAGTATGTTATACCGAGGTTATGCATCTTTATGCTGCTTTTCAGTCAGCACCGTTAATACCCTGGCGATATCCTTCCTCAGCGTTCTGATACGCATCGGATTTTCTATCTCGCCGGTCGCCTTCTGAAACCTGAGGTTAAAAAGCTCTTTCCTCAGATCCTGCTCTTTTTTGAGGAGCTCGTCTGCACCCTTGTCTCTCAGTTCCGTTATCTTCATATGACGTTCTCCTCCCTTCTGACAAACTTTGTCGATAAAGGAAGCTTGTGTGAAGCCAGCCGGAGAGCCTCCTTGGCTATTGCCTCAGTGACGCCTGACATTTCATAAATGACTCTGCCGGGCTTTATAACAGCTACCCAGTACTCAGGTGCACCCTTTCCCTTACCCATTCTTGTTTCAGCAGGCTTCTTGGTAATCGGCTTGTCCGGGAATATGCGTATCCATACCTTGCACCCCCTCTTGACATGCCTGTTGATCGCAATTCTCGCTGCCTCAATCTGACGGGACGTTATCCAGCCTGGCTCCATAGCCTTCAGTCCGAACTCCCCAAAAGAGACCTCGGAGCCGGTATACGCCTTGCCGTTCATATTGCCCTTCTGCATCTTTCTGAACTTGACTTTCTTTGGCATTAACATAGCGACAAACCTCTTATATCGTTGCAGCTTCAGCCGCAGGCCTTACAACCTCCGGCAGTACTTCACCGGTATAGACCCAGACCTTCACGCCGATTATTCCGTAGGTGGTCTTCGCCTGCGCGAAGCCATAGTTTATATCAGCCCTGAATGTATGAAGGGGAACTCTTCCCTCGCGATACCATTCAGTTCTCGCTATCTCGGCTCCGGCAAGTCTGCCGGCGCATGCTATCTTGATACCCTGAGCCCCAAACCGCATGGCCGAGGCAACCGACTTCTTCATGGCACGTCTGAACGCAACCCTCTTTTCAAGCTGCAGGGCTATATTTTCGGCCACCAACTGAGCGTCGATCTCCGGTTTCCGTATCTCCTTGATATCGACTGCAGCCTGCTTGCCGCTCAGCAACTCAATGTCCTTGCGGAGTTTTTCGACCTCAGCACCCTTTTTCCCGATGATGATTCCCGGCCGGGCTGTATGAATGATAACCCGTATCTTCTGTCCGGCGCGCTCTATCTCGATCCTCGAGACCCCGGCGTGAAACAGCTTATCCTTGATCTCCCTGCGAATCGTGATATCCTGCAGCAACTGGTCAGCATATCCCTTTTTCAGGTACCATCTCGAGTCCCAAGTTCTTGTTATGCCTAATCTTATACCCGTCGGGTGCGTCTTCTGGCCCAAAGTATCCTCCTGATTATTTTTCTGTCAATATCAGTGTGATATGACAGGTCCTTTTCTTGATCATGTTTGCCCTGCCCATCGATCTCTGCTCGACGCGCTTCATTGTCGAGCCCTGATCAACACTCGCCCTGCTGATGATCAGTGCCTCTGAATCGACATTCGCACTTTTCTGCTCTGCATTCGACATGGCTGACTTCAAAATCTTTTCGACAACGCGTGCACCGCCATAAGGCATAAACTTCAGTGACAGCAGTGCCTCGCCAGCCTTCTTACCCCTGATCAGGTCAACCACCCTTTTAGCCTTCCTGGGGGTCACTCTCACATATTTTACTTTAGCTTTTGCGTCCATATGCATAACCCTTTACTTTACTGAAGTAGTCTTCCCTGAGCCTGCATGGCCCTTAAAGGTCCTCGTTGGAGAAAATTCTCCGAGCTTGTGACCCACCATATTCTCCGTGACATAGACCGGTATGAACTTCTTGCCGTTATGCACAGCGAACGTATATCCTATGAATTCAGGAAGTATCGTCGACCGCCGAGACCATGTCTTTATCAGCTTCTTCTCGCCTGATGCGATGCTATCCTGAACCTTCTTCATCAATTTCTCGTCGACAAACGGGCCTTTTTTTAAAGAACGCGGCAAGGTTACTTCCTCCTCTTCACGATATACATATCAGTTCTTTTGTTATTTCTTGTTTTAATGCCTTCAGGCTTGCCCCACGGCGTACATGGTGGCCTTCCTCCTGAGCTTCTGCCCTCACCACCACCCAGCGGATGGTCGATCGGGTTCATCGCAACACCTCTGACATGCGGCCTCCTGCCGACCCACCTGCTCCTGCCGGCCTTGCCGAAGGAGACGTTCTCATGATCAGAGTTGCCGACCTGGCCTATCGTTGCCATACATTTTGACGGAATGCGACGCACTTCTCCGGAGGCAACCTTCACCTGCACATAGGTCTCCTCTTTTGCTATCAACTGTGCTGCTGATCCCGCGCTTCTCACCATCTTGGCCCCCTGCCCCGGCCGCAGTTCAATGTTATGAATAAACGTTCCGAGAGGAATATTGCTCAATGGCAGGGCATTACCGACCTTAATCTCTGCCCCACTGCCTGAAACAACCTCTTCTCCTACATTCAAGCCTGCAGGGAGTATGATATACCGCTTATCGCCATCCCGGTATTTCAGCAGGGCAATTCGCGCCGACCGGTTCGGGTCATATTCTATAGTTGCCACAATCGCCGGCACTCCCGCCTTATCCCTCTTGAAATCAATAAGCCGGTATTTTCTTCTATTGCCGCCGCCTCTCTGCCATGCAGTGACACCGCCGGTATTGTTTCTTCCGCCGGTCTTCTTCAGAGGTTTCAACAGCGCCTTTACCGGTTTAGCCGATGTTACCTCCGCGTTATCTACAACGGTGCGGAATCTTCTGCCTGGTGATGTTGGTTTATATTTCTTAATTCCCATTATGCACCTTCAATAAAATCAAGTTTTTCACCTTGTTTCAGGGTAATGACAGCCTTTTTTCTGTTCGGCCTCTTGCCGACATATTTGCCATACCGCTTCCACTTGCCATAAATCTTAACAGTCGCTACCTTCTCCACCTTAACCTTGAATATTTCTTCAACGGCCTTTTTTATTTCAAGCTTATTGGAATCCCGCTCGACCTCGACAAGGATCTTGTTTTCGCTCTCCTTGAGGGCATTCCCCTTCTCGGTAAACAGTGGTTTTTTGATGATCGAATAGACACTCTTCATTTCTTTGATGCCTCCGACAGCATTTCAGCGGCCTGTTTCGTCATGAGCAGCCTGTTATGGACAGCAACATCATACGAATTCAGATCCGTCACACAGCGGACAGTAACGCCCGGGATATTTCTGGCTGAAAGCATTACTGTTTTGTTATACTCCGGCACAATGACCAGGACACTTTTCCCTTTGAATTCCAGACTCTGCAAAAGGGACACCATATCCTTTGTCCTGGGCTTCTCAAAAGCAAGGTTGTCGATAACCGAGATCTCTCCATCAGCAAGTTTTCCGGAAAGCACTGCCTTCAGTGCCAGTCTTTTTGCCTTTTTCGGGAGATCATAAGAATAGTCTCTAGGCTGAGGGCCGAAAATAATTCCGCCACCCCTCCAGAGAGGAGAACGGCTGCTTCCCGAACGCGCCCTTCCGGTAGATTTCTGCTTCCATGGCTTCTTTCCGCCGCCACTGACCAGGCCTTTTGTCTTGGTCGCATGCGTTCCCTGCCTCTGGTTGGCCAGAAAGTTTACAACGGCGCCGTGTACAACACCCTGCTTGGCCGTAACACCAAAGACCTCATCAGGCAACGCGATTTTCCCAACCGCTTTATTCGTTTTATCTTTTATTTCAAGTTCCGGCATCCTAGTCGTCCTTTCTAATCTCAAGGTAGGTGCCTTTTGAGCCGGGAACGGCACCATGGATAAGAATGAGGTTCTGCTCGACCCTTACATCAACAACTGCAAGATTCTTAACCGTAACCCGCTCTGATCCCATATGTCCCGGCATTCCCTTGTTCTTCCAGACCCGCGAAGGGAATGAGCTTGCGCCTATTGAACCCGGCGCCCTGTTAAACATAGAGCCGTGAGAGCCGGGACCGCCGGCATAGTTGTGCCTTTTCATGACACCCTGGAACCCTTTGCCTTTGGAAATCCCGGAGACAGCCACAATGTCACCTTTTTTAAACTTATCAACCGTCAGCATCTCGCCGACCTTAAGGTCTCCCATCGGGAACTCCCGGAGGAGTCTGTACGGGCTTACCCCTGCCTTCTTAAATACACCCTTCATCGGCATTGTGACCCTCTTCTCCTTCTTCACCTCGAAGAAGCCGAGTTTTACCGCCTCATACCCATCATTTTCAAGGGTCTTAACCTGGACGATACAGCAGGGACCAGCCTCGACAACGGTTACCGGCCACATCCTGCCATTCTCATCGAACACCTGAGTCATGCCAATCTTTTTCCCGAGAATACCTGTCATAGCTTTATCTCCACATCAACACCCGCAGCAAGCTCCAGTTTCATCAGTGCATCAACTGTCTGAGGGGTAGCATCATGTATGTCAAGCAGTCTTTTGTGCGTCCTGATCTCGAACTGTTCCCGAGATTTCTTGTCGACATGGACCGACCTGAGAACCGTTATCTTGCTGATATGTGTCGGGAGAGGAACTGGCCCAGCAACCCGTGCGCCTGTCCTGCGTGCCGTATCGACAATCTCCCGTAGGGACTGGTCGAGAACACGGTGATCATATGCTTTTAATTTGATTCTAATTTTTTGATTCACGTTTACTCCAGGACCTCAGTAACGACGCCGGCTCCAACCGTCCTGCCGCCCTCTCTGATCGCAAACCGGAGTTCTTTCTCCATAGCGATCGGTGAGATCAGCTCCACCGTCAGGCCCACGTTGTCTCCGGGCATCACCATCTCCACCCCTTCAGGCAACTGCGCGACTCCCGTCACGTCCGTCGTCCTGA
>JBARHQ010000153.1:0-4298 GCA_049799315.1 Thermodesulfovibrionales bacterium
GGGTTGTTTCTTATTTTTTTCTGCGATGCCGGCTTCACAACCCCCTTTATCCCCCTTTTCTAAGGGGGATAAGAAAATAGTTGTCACCACATACTTTATATACGCCATGACGCTCAGCAAATAGAACAACGCGCAGAGAAGGTCTTTCCTCTCGGCCACCCATGCCACTGATTCCACATGCAGTGGATGAAGTCCGAAGAGCAGTCCGGTGGTTGCAGCGGCAATCAATGTGAAATGTGAATGTGAATAGTGAATAGTGAAAGGCATCTCCTTCTTCTCACCCTCCCCTCTATCCCCTCCCCTCAAGGGAGGGGATATTGAACTTCCCTCGCCCCTTGGGGGAGAGGGTTGGGGTGAGGGGTGATTCCCGCAAGCATCAATCAACCTCACCACCAGCAATACCACCAGAAACGTATTGACAGCGTGGAGGATGTCGTTCGTGAGGTGATGTCCGAGAGGATTCAATCCCCAAATGGCATAATCTAAAGCATGCGATATCCAGGTGAGCGGGTGCCAGTTACTGGAATAAAAATCAAAAAAAGCCCATTTCAGAAGGGACCCATTCAATGAACGGATAAAGGGATTATTGACAACATACGCCCCGTCATCCCACCCGACAAAGTCATTCTGCAGAGAGAAGAGGTAGAGTGCAAACGTCAATAGTGACGTTGCGCCTGCGACATAGTATGCGGAATTTAGCTTAACTTTCGGCTTTATGTTCATTCTATAAATATTTTACACTGCGACCTCTGTCGCAGTCCCTAATTTTTCTCATTCCGTCTTTATTTTGGCGGATTGCCGGATTTTTTTTCGAGAGCTGCCAGGCGGTTATTGTAAGCCTCCGCATTGGACGGATCAAGGGTAATGGCTTTATCATAGTCTGCGATTGCCTTGTCGAGGTCACCTGTCTTCTCAAAAACCAGTCCGCGGTTATTGTACGCTTGAGCATCGCGTGGATTGAGGCCGATAGCCCTGTCATAGTCTGCAAGCGCCTTGTCGGTCCGGCCCAACGCGTCATACGCATTACCCCGGTTGAAATAGAGGTCCGCATTAGACGGGTTCAGGTCAATAGCCTTGTCATAGTCAGCGATTGCCTTGTCGGACAGACCCATGTTTTCAAAAATTACGCCCCGACTATTGTATGACTGCGATTCACCCGGGTTCAGAAAAATAACCTTATCATAATCGGCGATTGCGTTATCAAGCCGCCCTATTTTTTCAAAGACAAAGCCGCGATTCGCATAGGCCCTGACATATGATGGATCCAAAGCAATTGCCTTGCTGTAGTCCTCTATTGCCCTGTCCATCTGTCCTGCTCTGTAAAAAGCTATCCCGCGGTTATAATAAGCAAAGGGAACTTTTTCGGGTTCTTTTTGAATGATATAGTCCCAGAGACCAACTGGGCTGTTCCAAATTTCTATCTGCTTAAAAGTCAAATATGACAGGGACATAGCAAGGCAGATGACGGTGCTGATGCAGACAAGCTTAACTACCCGGCCTGAGGCATAAACCTTCCCATAAATCCATGCGGCAAACAATCCCGCAAGAAGGAACGGTCCAAGGGATGGCAGATACGTATACCTGTCAGCCATTGATTGGCTCCCGACCTGAACAATTCCGAGCACCGGGACCAGCGTCACCGCGTAATAACCCCAAAGTGACAGCCATATCTTCTGTTTCCTTGCAATAACAATGCAGGATGCCGAGAGTCCGACCAGAAGGAGAAGTGGCAGGAAATACCCCGGGGACAGAAGAAACACATTTCCGGAGTATGGATAAAAAGGGGACAGACCTAAAGGAAAGATCATCTTGCCCAGATATGAAAAAAGGGCGCGGGCCGCGACGAGGACTCTTGCCGGAAGCGGTACAATGTCCATCAATCCCATGGCCTTTTCCTGCGCCATTATTGTGATAATCGATGAACCGATACTCAGGGCGATAAACGGGAGCTTTTCGATCGCTGAACTCAGAAATGTCTTCAGGGAACGGATCCTTTCGAAGGGGTACCAGTCAAGGAGAAGCAAGACAGCCGGAAGACTCACTGCCATCGGCTTGCTTAGGAGGGCGAGGATGAAAAATAAGAGGGAGAGGAGGTAGTGTTTATCGAAAACCTGCCGGAAAGTCGTTGAACGATTCCCCCTTAGCAAAGGGGGCGGAGGGGGTTGTTTCTTATTTTTTTCTGCAATGCCGGCTTCACAACCCCCTTTATCCCCCTTTGCTAAGGGGGAATAAATAATAATGGTCACCGCATACTTTCTATATGCCATAATACTCAGCAAATAGAACAACGCGCAAAGGAGGTCTTTCCTCTCGGCCACCCATGCCACTGATTCCACATGGATGGGATGAAGGCCGAAAAGAAGACCGGTGGTTGCAGCGGCGATCAATGTGAAATGTGAATGTGAATAGTGAATAGTGAAAGGCATCTCCTTCTTCTCACCCTCCCCTCTATCCCCTCCCCTCAAGGGAGGGGAACTTGAGCGTCCCTCGCCCCTTGGGGGAGAGGGTTGGGGTGAGGGGTGCTTTTCGTAAGCCTCTATCAACCTCACCACCAGCAAAACCACCAGGAAGGTATTTACGGCGTGGAGAATGTTGTTCGTAAGGTGATGTCCCAGCGGGTTCAATCCCCAAATGGCATAATCTAAAGCATGGGATATCCAGGTGAGCGGGTGCCAGTTGCTGGCGTAGAAATCAAAAAAGGCCCATTTAAGAAAAGCAAAATCAAAGGTTCGGATGTGCGGGTTATCAACAACATAGGTGCCATCATCCCACCCGACGAAATCATTTCGAAGTGCTGCAAGATATACTCCAAATGTGGCGAGAGAAACTGACGCTGCCAGATAATATGTAATGTTTCTGCTTTTCATTTGTCTGAATATTTTTCCCTAATGAGTCAGTTTCAGTGCCTGACATCCCTCTCCATCGCCTAAACTACACGCCCTTTGAAAATCCGTTGCAGCAGGCTCTCTATTGCCTGTTTTCAGATAAAGTTTCCCGCGGTTAACATAAGCTCCGGCATAGTTATAATCTAATGACAGCGCCCTGTTGAAATCATTCAGTGCGCTGTCATCCCGGCCAAGACGGAAATAGGCTAAGCCACGGCTGCCGTAGGCGTAGGGATAATTCGGATTAATGGCGATGGCCCGGCTGAAAGCCTCAACCGCCTTATCCAGGAGAGCGGTCTTGCCGTACACAATGCCGAGATTATAATAAGTCTCAAAATTAGATGGGTTCAAGGCAATCGCTTTATCGTAATCCTCAATGGCTTTATCGTACTGTCCCATGCTGTCAAAGACAATGCCGCGATTATTATACGCTTCGGTATAGGAGGGGTTCAAAGCAATTGTCCTGTCGTAGTCCTCAACTGCCTTGTCGTACCGGCTCATCTTCTCAAAGACTATTGCCCGGTTATAATAGGCCTGATAAAACGCCGGATTAGCAGCAATTGTCGCACCGAAGTCCTCGATCGCCATGGCAAACTGATCAATTTTTTGATAAGCCATTCCCCGATTATTATACGCTTCAAAATCGGACGGCTTCAGAGTAATTGCTTTATCATAGTCCTCAATGGCCCTATTATACTGCCCTGCCCTGTCGAAGGCCAGACCCCGATTAGCATAGGCAAAGGGCACCTTCTCGGGCTCGCGCTCAATTACGTGACTCCATAATTCGATAGAGTTTTTCCAGACGCTTACTTGTTCGGATGTTAAATATACCAGACAGGCAACGATGCCAAGCAAAATGATAGAACTGGAAAGCCTGGCTGCGGGTCTCCGCTTTTCTATCCTTGACCAGGTCCATGCTATCACCACCCCTGCAATAAAGAATGGTCCAAGGCTGGGCAGGTACGTGTATCTGTCCGCCATCGCCTGCGCCCCCACCTGAACAATGCCCAGCACAGGCAACAAGACTATGGTATAGTACCCCCAGGCGGCTAGCCATAATTTCTGTCTCCTGGCAATAATCACACACACCGCTGTGAGTCCCGCAACAAAAACGAGAGCACCAAAATACTCGAACGATAGCAGAGATACATTCTTTGGATATGGATAATAGGGGGTCAAATGCACCGGCCATAGCATGTTCCAGAGATAACCGGCAATAGACTCAACTCCCACAAGTATTCGTGAAGTCAATGGTACTAATTCCATCGGCACTATAGCCTCTTTCTGTGCCAGAACAGTCAGTATCGACGAAGCAATGCTCAGGGCAATAAAAGGAAGCTTTTCGATGAAAGAGGTCCTGAATGTCTTAAGAGAAGTGATTCTTTGAAAAGGATACCAGTCCAGAATCAACAG
>JBARHQ010000154.1:0-44613 GCA_049799315.1 Thermodesulfovibrionales bacterium
CTCAAAAAAAGTTATGCCTGACAGAAAAAAAGCTCCAGTGCTCCCACGTGCCGAGCGGAGAACAAATTGATTCAGGGTTTATGTCCGCTTTACGCGCGGGGATGGTATTTGTTGAAGACCTTTTTGATCCTGTCGGTGGTGACTTTTGTATAGATCTGTGTTGTGGAGATGTCGGAATGCCCAAGCATCTTCTGGACCGATCTGAGGTCTGCCCCACCCTCAAGCAGGTGTGTAGCAAAGCAGTGACGGACTGTGTGGGGGGAAAGTTCAACCCCGATCTGCCGAGCGACGGCCTTGATCGTCTGCCAGAACCGCTGTCGGGTCATCGGCCTTGCTGAGGCTGTCACAAACAGATATGAAGACTGCTTTTTCTTTATTATTACCGGTCTTTCTTCCCGGACATACTCTTTTATTCTTGCAAGCGCACGGGTATTGACCGGCACCACCCGCTCCTTGTCGCCCTTCCCGAGCACCCTGATGAACCCCGCCTCAAAATTAATATCTCCCAGTTTAATGGCAATCAACTCGCTCACCCGCAGACCTGATGCATAGAGCAGCTCAATCATCGAAGAGTCTCTCCTGACAGTCCGGCCCGTGTGCTTTGCGTCAAGAAGTGCCCTGATATCGTCCAGGCCCAGCGCCTTCGGAACCCTCTCCCACTTTTTCGGCAGCTGGATCGTCTCAGCAGGATCGGTGTCCCTGATTCTCTCTATCAGAAGATATTTATAGAAGGTCTTGATGGATGAAATATACCTGCAGATGCTCGACAGGGCATAGCCCTTGCCCCGAAGCAGATCGATAAAGTCAATGATATCATTCGCAGAGGCAGAGGACAGCCCGCTCTGGCTTTCTTTCAGGAAAAGGGCGAACCTCCGGAGGTCGGTCTCATACGATGAAAGGGTATTTTTCGAAAGGCCTTTTTCTACTGACAGATAGGTGAGAAAGGACTCAGGCAATTCCACCGGAAAGATATTCCTCTATCCCTGTGGACTGCCTCAACCGCTCATAAAAAATGGACGCAATATGCATCAGGTTGACGGTATCTTCCCTGTTGTAGGTGATCAGGCGTTCAAGGGCCTCATGAGATCCTCTCCGGTATGCCTCCCAGAGCTTTACCGCATCATACCCGTCAAGGCCCTGGACTGACTCCTCCCGTATGATTCCAAGAGACTGCTCAAGCTTTTTCAACCCGCCCTCGAGTCCCAGCCTCTTCGCAGCAAAACAGAGATCGAAATGGGGGATATCGAACCTGACACCGCTGAACGACCTGAGGATGAACGGCACATCGAATGAAGCACCATAAAAGGTGATCAGGCACTTGTAACGGGAAAGCTCCCTGTTAAGATTTTCCGTCGTAAGATTGTCGCCACGGACCAGAGCCTTGTAGTCGCAACCGTCATAAAGGCCCACAACGGTCACAACGCCGCCAAAATGAGGCTGAAACCCATTCGTCTCAATATCCAGACAGACTGCCCCATCCCTGAATGTGTCAAAAAGACGCCAGTGTTCCCTGCGCTTCATCCTCGACGAAAAATATCCGGCATTCTGGGCAAGCAGTTCCTGGTCGTCCCTCGTGAGTATCTTGTCATAGAGACTCTTTCGTTCTGAATTGATCCCGGGCACGTCTGCTGCACCGGTAAAATCATCCCAGGTAAGGATGCCCTCTCTCCAAAGTCTGCGCTCTGATTTTTCTCCTATGCCATCAAGTATGCAAAATGAATTTTTTATCATATTAGACCCTTCAAAACCGGTACCTGCCCGGTATAATTCCTGTAAGTATCCAGCAATAAACCAACGTATATGCCTGTCTCTATTATATAGAATGCAATTATCTTATTGCCATAGACCATCCGGTTCAGTTAAAACGCGAATGAATTCATATACATATGCTAACTTCACGGGTGGATAATCTAAAGGTTGAAGACTGAAGATTGATAGACTCGCAAAAGGTTTCTTATAAGGCTGTCATTCCCGAAAGTTCTTAAGCGGGAATCCAAACTTTTCAGGTGGTTTCAACCACCATGGATACCCACCTTCGCGGGTATGACGACTTTTTTCGAAGTCGTCAAGATTAGAGACACAACGGAAAAAAGATCTGTCTTAAGCAACTGCTCCTCTGGCAGGAACTGTTTGCCTTTGTGCTGGAATCGAGTGAAAAGGTTGAACTACAGCCCGTCGCAGACCGGACCTGTTGCAACCTTCTCCTCGGTAACAACAGTTGTCTTGATATGAAGCTCCCGGAGCTGCTTCGCTTCGACCAGGGACGGCGCGCCTGACATCATGCAGAAGGCCTTCTGCGTCTTCGGGAAGGCGATAACATCGCGTATGGACGAGGTGCCTGCCATCAGCATAAGGAGTCTGTCAAGTCCCAGGGCGATGCCGCCGTGAGGCGGAGCGCCAAACTGCAGGGCATCAAGAAGAAATCCGAATTTCGTCCGTGAATCTTCTTCGCTGATGTTCAGAAGGTCGAACATCTTTTTCTGCAGTGTCTGATTATGGATCCTGATGCTTCCACCACCGATCTCGAAACCGTTCAGAACAATATCATATGCCTTTGCCTTCAATGAAGAGAGCAGCATCTTGTCTTTTATGTCCCCCGAGATCATCTTCTCGATGTCTTCGCTCATCGGGGAGGTAAAAGGATGGTGCATCGCCTGGAACCGGCCCTCTTCGTCATCCCATTCAAGGAGAGGGAAGTCCGTTATCCAGACAAACTGAAACCCCGGCCTGATCAGATTAAGCCGTTTACCGAGTTCAAGCCGCAGCCTGCTGAGCACGTCATAAACCACCTTCGGGCGGTCAGCGACAAAGAGCATCATATCGCCATCTTCAGCCCCAAGCCGCCCTGCCATCTCCTTCAACACGTCGTCGGGGAAGAACTTGGCTATAGGGGATTCGAAACCATTCTTTATCTTTATCCATGCCAGACCCTTTGCCCCAAAGGACTGCGCCTCAGTCGTAAGCGTGTCCACGTCCTTCCGGGAGAGGCCTGCCATGCCTTTTCCTAAAACAGCCTTTATCATACCGCCTGACAGCAGTGCATCGAGGAATACCTTGAATGTACCCTTCGCTGCCAGGTCAGCCATATCCCTTAATTCCAGCCCGAACCGCATATCAGGCTTGTCATTGCCGAACCGCTCCATAGACTCCTGATAGCTCAGCCTCTGAAACGGAATTGCAACATCAACATTAAGGACCTCTTTAAATACCTTCTGCATCAAGCCCTCTATAAGGAGGATGATATCATCCCGGTCGATAAACGACATCTCCAGGTCGACCTGGGTGAACTCAGGTTGCCGGTCCGCCCTGAGGTCCTCATCCCTGAAGCATTTGACTACCTGGAAATACTTCTCCATTCCGGCAACCATGAGGATCTGTTTGAAGAGCTGCGGAGACTGCGGCAGTGCAAAGAAGTTTCCGGGATTCAGACGGCTTGGCACAAGATAGTCGCGTGCCCCCTCAGGGGTCGACTTGGTCAGCATGGGAGTCTCTATCTCAATGAAACCGTTCCGGTCGAGATAGTCACGAGTCAGTTTCGTGACCCGATGGCGCATAATAAGGTTCTGCTGCATCTCCGGACGTCTGAGGTCAAGATACCGGTAACGGAGTCTGAGCTGTTCACCGGCATCAGCCGCTTCCTCCATGCTGTACGGCAGAGGAGCAGACTCATTGAGTATATCAAGTTTCGCAACGTAGAGTTCACACTGACCGGTCGGGAGATTAGGGTTTTCAGTGCCGGCAGGACGCCTGCGAATCTCACCTGAAACCGAGATAACATACTCTGACCGGAGGTCATGGGCGCTTTCATGCGTCTCGGCGTTGACATCAGGACTGAAGACTATCTGGCAGATGCCGCTCCGGTCCCTCAGGTCTATAAAAATCAGGCCCCCGTGGTCACGCCGCCTGAAGACCCAACCGGCGATCGCGATGACCGAACCTATACTATTCTCCCGAATCTCTCCGCACTCTTTATCCCGAAACATACAGCCTCCTCATGCAAAAACTTCGCTTCGAAGCATTTCGATCTCTTCCGGCAGCATGCGTCTGATCATGCCTGGCTTCACGTCGCCCATCTCGATGCCGTTTATCCGTATCCTCATCAGCCTGATCACCGGGTGGCCCACCTTCTCAAGCATCCGCCTGATCTGACGCTTTTTGCCTTCGTATATCACCATCTCGACCCACGAGTTCTGGTCTGTCTTTCGTAAGGTCTTCACCTTTGCCGGGGCTGTCACGGCCCGGTCAAGCCGGATACCTTTTCTGAGCCGGTCAAGATCCTCAGCTTCAAGTGCCCCCTTGATCTTCACCAGATAGGTCTTGGGGATCTTTTTTGAGGGATGGAGCACGCCATGCGCCAGGTCTCCGTCATTCGTCAGGATCAGCAGCCCTTCCGAGTCATAATCAAGCCTGCCGACCGGATAGACCCGCTCCCTGATGCCACGGATAAAATCCTGAACAGTTGGCCTGCCCTCAGGGTCTCCCAAAGACGTCACAACGCCGCGGGGCTTGTTGAAGATGAAATAGACCTTTATTTCCGGCCTGGTCAGAAGCTTTCCGTCCACCTTGACATGGTCACGCGACGGGTCTGCCTTCATCCCGATCACCGCAACCTTGCCGTTTACCGTCACGCGGCCCTCGATAATGATCTCCTCGGCCTTCCGCCGTGAGGCAATACCCATATCAGCAATAATCTTCTGTAGTCTCTGTTCCATAAGCAATTAGAATAACATAAACAGGCCAATAAAGACGGCTTCGAAAAAAGTCCGCATACTGCGTTGCGCTTCAAAAATCCGGGCTACCAGATACCTTCAATCAATGTATTGCATTTCGGACAACGGCCGTCCGCGATCCGGTTTTCACGTATACGGTATCCCATCCTGTTGATCAGCCGTTCTCTGCACGACGGGCAGTAGGTATTTTCACCATCCTCGCCCGGGACATTGCCTTCATATACATATCTGAGTCCTGCCCTGCGTCCGATCTCAACCGCATTTCGCAGGCTCTCAACACTGGTGCCCGGTCGGTCCATCAGTTTGTATGTCGGATGAAACCCGCTGACATGCCAGGGTATGGCCGGGTCTACAGAAACAAGGAATTCAGCTATATCCGCGAGGTCTTTATCAGAATCGTTCAGTCCGGGGATGACAAGAGTCGTCACCTCTACCCAGACACCCAGCTCTTTCATCAATACGATCGTATTGAGTACCGGCTTCAGTCTGGCACCGCAGATATCCCGGTAAAAGACCTCATTACCTTTGAGGTCGATATTGTTCGCGGTCAGATAGGGGGCAATCAAGCGCGTCGCCTCAGCGCCTGTGTAGCCGTTGCTCACGAAGACGTTCTTCAGGCCCCTCTCATGGGCCAGTCGTGCGCAGTCATAGGCAAATTCAAAGAATATCGTCGGCTCGGTGTAGGTATAAGAGATACTTTTGCCCCCGTTCTGAACAGCAAGGTCCACGATATCCAGAGGCGTCATGTCCCTGCCGGGCACTTCGAACTTCTGTTCGCGCGGATACTGGGAGATCTCGTAATTCTGACAATGCTTGCATCTGAAGTTACAGCCCACTGTCGCGATCGAAAGAGACATCGAACCGGGCAGCATATGGAAAATCGGCTTCTTTTCGATCGGGTCGATATTCGCAGAAATAATCTTTCCGTAGACAAGGCTGTAGAGAGTTCCATCCTGGTTTTCGCGGACAGCGCAGATACCGCGCTGTCCGGAATGGATAAGGCACGTATGGGCGCAAAGGTGGCAGCGAACGTCGGTGCCCGCCAGTCGTTCATAGACCATGGCTTCCTTCATAAATTCATTATAGCAGACTTTTCTGTGCAGAAATATATCATGAAGGACCCTGCTGCGGCGAGGAAAAGGTCCAGCTTCCTGGTTCAACAGACTTCTCAAAAAAAAGGCGTCCATAAAGGACGCCTTCCGACTTCTCCAAGACCTGACCGGTCTCAGCAACCGCGCGGGCTTCAGCCACCTCCGGAGAAGAGGCTGCTTATTTCCTTCACGCTCAGAGATCCCGATAATTTGAGCTGCTTCTCACCGCATTTCGGGCACGGCTCATTCTGTATATCAAGATCAGTCTTGGCCACGGTTGCATAATTGCTCCCGCATTTCTGGCAGACACATTTATTGTAAGACATTCTCTAATCCTCCTTTTCCATATTGTTGCATTGTTAGTTGATTATAACCTATTTAAGAATATTATACAATTATATTTCCTGTCCGTCGCTGACTTCTTTTAGTTTCATATCTCCCTGCTCAGCCTTTATAGGACAGGCCCTGTCTTTAAAATACTCATAATAAAGCAATGGCACGGCTATAAGCGTAAGCAGCGTAGCGGCGACGGCTCCGAACATCATTGCAATGGCCAGACCCTGGAAAATCGGATCAAACAGCATGACGAACGAACCGACGACAACGGCTGCAGCGGTGAGGGCAATCGGCCTGAACCGGACAGCCCCGGCCTTGAGCAGCGCCTCTCTCAGTTCTCCGCAGTCACGCCACTCCATCTGGACAAAGTCGATCAGAAGGATCGAGTTCCTGACGATGATGCCGGCAAGGGCGATGAATCCTATCATGGAGGTCGCGGTAAAAAATGCGCCGAGCATCCAGTGGCCCGGGAGTATACCGACGAGCGTCAGCGGGATCGGGGCCATGATAATCAGCGGCGTCACAAAGTTTCTGAACCACGCCACGACTAATATATATATCAGCACGAGCACCGCTGCAAAGGCTATCCCCAGGTCGCGGAACACTTCATAGGTGATGTGCCATTCGCCGTCCCATTTCATCGAATATCTGTCCTCAAGCCACGGCTGTACCGACGAATATTGCTGAAGTTCATATCCTTCTGCAAGTTTGAGTTCCTTTATTTTATCCTTCATCTTCAGGATCGCATAGGCCGGGCTTTCAGCAGAACCGGCAACATCTCCGGTAACATAGACGACCCTCTTGAGGTTCTTGTGGTATATCGTCTTGTCCTCAAGTCCCTCGTGGACTTTCACCAGTTCGGACAGCGGTATTAGCGAACCCGAGGACGAGGGTACGGACACCTGCCCAAGCGCACTGGTTTCTGAACGGGTCTTGAGCGGCAACCTGAGAGAAACCTCGACCGGCTCCCTCTCCTTCTCGAAATGGACAAGGCCGGCAGACATACCCGACAGGGCCAGCCTGAGAGACTGACCGACCGCCTCAGCCGTTATCCCGTTCTGCGCCGCCTTTTCACGGTCGACGTCAAAAATCAGTTTCTTCTGGTCATCTTCGACATACCAGTCGACGTCAACAACACCTTCAGTCTGCTCAAAGATCTTCTTTATCTCATCTGCTATGGCGGTCTGCCTCTTCAGATCAGGCCCATAGACTTCTGCCACGAGCGTACTGAGCACCGGAGGACCCGGAGGGATCTCGGCCACCTTTATCTTCGCCTGATAACGGTCAGCAATCTTCTTCAGTTCAGGCCGGAGCCGTTTTGCAATATCATGACTTTGTTCGCTGCGTCGCCCCTTGCCAACAAAATTGACCTGGATATCGACAACATTGCTGCCCGAGCGCAAAAAATAATGCCGGACAAGACCATTAAAATTATATGGTCCTGCAGTCCCGATATATGACTGGAAGTCAGTCACCTCAGGCACAGACTTGAGATACTCGCCCAGGTCTCGTGCCAGGGATGCGCTCTCTTCAAGCGTTACCCCTTCAGGCAGGTCCACGATCACCTGCAGCTCGCTCTTGTTGTCGAAAGGGAGCATCTTCAACTTCACACCCTTCAGCGGAATGAGCATGAGCGAAAGACCGAGCAGCAACAGTACCACCGCAAGGGCAATCAGCCTCTTTTTCTTATTGTCTATAAGCGGACCCAGCATCTTCCTGTATATGCCGAGAAGTCTTCCACCCTCCTCTTCATGTCCTGAAGACCTGACGTTCTTCAGGACCTTGTAGCTCATCCACGGGCTGACGATAAAGGCTATCAGAAGGGAAAAGATCATCGCCGCCGACGCGCCGACAGGTATGGGTCTCATGTACGGACCCATCAGTCCGCTTACAAAGGCCATCGGCAGCAGCGCTGCAATGACCGCCAAGGTCGCCAGGATAGTGGGATTGCCGACCTCGTCGACGGCAATGGCAGCGGTGCGCGTATCGACCCTATGCATCCGGAAATGCCGGTGTATATTCTCGACCACAACGATCGCGTCATCCACGAGGATGCCTATCGAGAAGATCAGGGCAAAGAGCGTCACCCGGTTCAGCGTATAGCCGTAGAGATAGTTGATCAGCAGCGTAAGCGACAGGGTGACCGGCACGGCAACAGCCACGACGATCGACTCGCGCCAACCCAGCGCCAGGGCAATCAGGATGATAACGGATATCGAGGCTATAAGGAGATGCTCAAGGAGTTCGTCCGATTTCTCCTTTGCAGTCTCACCGTAATTTCTCGTGGTGGTGATCTCGATATCTGATGGGACCAGCTTGCCTCTGAGGGCCTCGATCTTTCGGATCGCCTCATGCGCCACAACACTGGCATTTGCACCCTTTTTCTTCGAGACAGTCAGGGTGACCGCCTCATACTGGCCCGACTTCCGGATTTCAGGCCGGATGCCCTTTTCAGCAGCAGCAGGCCCGAGACCCATAAAAACATACTGGCCGGGCTCTTCAGGGCCGTCCGTGATCAGGGCAACATTCCGCAGGTATACCGGCTTTCCGTCGGAGACATTGACCACAAGGCCCCCTATATCGTCAGCGTTCTTCAGAAGCGCTCCGGTATCAATAAGATATTCCCTGTTCCCTGATGAAAAGGTCCCTGACGGCAGCATGAAATTAGCCTTCCGGAGCGTACCCATTAGCTGGAACGCCGACAGATTGTAGGCGCGGAGCCGTGCCGGGTCGAGCTGGACACGCACCTGTCTGCGCTGGCCGCCGATCACGCTCGTCTCGGATACGTCTTTCTCCTTCTTGACCTCATCAGACAACTCCTGCCCTATGCGTCTGAGCTCATAGCCGCTGTAGTGATCACTCCAGAGGGTCATCGACAGGATCGGCACATCGTCGATCGACTTCGGCTTGACCAGCGGCTGAGACACTCCCGGAGGTATAAGGTCATAGTGTGACATCAACTTATTGTAGAGCTTGACTATGCTTGACTCCATGTCCTCGCCGACATAGAACCGCACGATTGTGAGGTTCATCCCCGGTTTCACGATCGAATAGACATACTCCACCCCCTTGATCTCCCAGAGAAACTTCTCCATGGGCTTCGTCACCCGCTCTTCCACCTCTCTGGCAGAGGCACCCGGGTATTGCACCATGACATCGATCATCGGCACGACGATCTGCGGCTCCTCCTCGCGGGGCGTCACGACCACGGCAAACACGCCGAGGAGAAGCGACGCAAAGACGATCAGCGGTGTCAGCTTCGAGGTTATGAAGGCCTTTGCTATCTTTCCGGATATTCCTATTTTATTCATATAAGCACCTGATCCCCGATACGCATCAGGCTACTGCTGTGCCACGGCGATACCGCCGTCCACAGCCTTGTCAACACCCGACACGATGACTTTATCTCCGGGATTCAGCCCCGATAGAATCTCCACGGTATCGCCGCGGCTTTTGCCGGTCCTGACCAATCTGTAGGTAATAATGTTTGCCGCATTTACCGTATAGACACCGGTCAACTGTCCTCTCTCAACCACAGCGCCTTTCGGGACCGAGAGCACATCTTTCCTGCCGACAGGTATATTGACCCTGGCATAAAGACCGCTGTGTATCTCTTTATCCGTCGGACTTTCGTTTTTCAGGGCTTTTTTCAGGGATATCTTCACGAGGAAACTCCTGCTCGCCGGGTCGATGGACTGCACGACATCCGTGACAACGCCTTTTATCTCTCCTGCCAGAGATTCGATCACGATCTTCACTTCTATTCCAGGGTGTATCTTGCCGGACAATTTCTCATCGGCATTGACCTCAATTCTGTAGGCGGAGGTATCCTCTATTGTCAGAAGCGGCATTCCGGGGACTGCCATGCTCCCGATCTCCGCCTTCTTCCCGGTCACCATACCGCTGACCGGAGCCTTCACCCGGGTGTAGCCCTGATAAATTTTTGCCTCACTCACACCTGCCTCAACCCTGTTGACAGCTGCCTGCGCACGGTCGCAGTCCAGAGAGGCCACCTTCTTCTGTGTCTCTATCTGGTCGAGCTCCTGTCGCGACAAGGCCTTTTCATCGTACAGTTGTTTATAACGCTGCCAGGTCATCTCCCTCAGGGCCTTATTTTCCCTGGCTGCCTCGAGTGCCTTGAGAGCCTCATTATACCCCTCGGCAGCACCCTTTACTTTCATTGCCGTATCGCTGTCGTCGACCGTCAGGAGAAGCTGCCCTGTGCTCACCCTGTCGCCCTCGTTGACCCTGACTGACGTAATGTTTCCCATCATCCTGCTTGCCACAAGGCTGACAGTCTTCGCCCTGACGGTCCCCGATGTCTCATAATACTCATCAACCGGGGCAAGGGCCACTGTCTGCAGGCCGATACCAGTCACCTGCTCCCTCTTGACCGCCTGGACACCTGGTTTGACCTTGTCCCCGCAGCCCGACAGTATAGAAGCGCCCATAAAAATAAGGATAAGTATTAAAAGGTTCTTTTTCACCTTATCTCCCTCCATCTCTTTTGATTCCAAGTTCGTTGAATAGTGTGCCGCTCTGAGACCAAAGGTTAGCCACAGCCACCAGATAGGCGGCTTCCTTCGCAACGGTGCCGGCACGTGAGGCATCCAGACTTGACTGCATATCGATAAGCTCTATCATCGAGGCAAGTGAGTTTTCATATCTGACATTGACAATCCTCATCCCTTCTTCTGCCGACTCGAGTGCGGCCCGGGCAAGTTCACGACCATCGCGGGCTTCCCCGACACCCAGATAGGCATCATATACCTGGAATAAGATCTCCTTCTTCATGCCGCTCAGATACTCAGCAGACTCAGCTATCTTATACCGGGCCTTGTCCAGTTCGTGTTGGCGCTTTGTACCGTCAAAAAGCTCCCAGCGCAGAAAGGCCATCACCTGCCAGCTGTCCCCTTCTGCACCCAGCGGCTTTTTATGGTCATTGGCCTGGACCGATCCGCCTATGCCAACTACCGGCAAAAAGCCTGTCTTTGCCATCTTAAGCAGATTTTCTGCATTACCGGACCGCTGCTCCATCGCCTTCAAATCCTTGCGGGAAAGCGATGCCTCGTAATAATATTCAAGTTCCCTGACGGAAACCTCATGTTTCTCGGGGATGACATCAATCGATTCAATCAGTCCGAGCATGAGTCCCAGTGCGCGCTTTCCGGTTTCAAGGTTTTTGTTGGCAGAAACTTTCCGCTCAGCAGCTGTCGAAACAGAGACCTTTGCCCTCAGAACGTCAGAGTAAATTCCCGTGCCTTCACGGTATCGCAACTCGGCAACTCTAAGGTGCGCCTGCGCGTCTTCTACCCCGATCTCAGCAGCCAGGACATAGGCCTTTGCAGTCTGCACTCCGAGGCAGGTCTTAAATACATTCAAAGCCACATCTTCCTGCTTTCGGTTAAAATCTCCCTCCCGGGCAGCAGCCTCCTGCTTTGACATATCAACTCCTATAGCGGCCTTCGGTGCAAAAAGGGCCTGCTCCAGAGACAGAGACGACTGAAAATCACTGATCGGCTCCGGCCGGTTAAAGGTATCCGGTGCCCCAATCAGGTCGGCGGCGGAGAAACGCCTCTGGTTCATCTTGATCGAAAAGGCATAAGCAGGATTGCTCGTCCTCATAAAGCGTTCCTCAGCGGTAATTTTAGGCAGCAGATAGCTTTCTGCAATGCCGATATTCTCCTTCTCTGCCAGCAAAGACTGCCCAAGCGCCCTGACCTGCGGATTACCGGTCATGGCCATCGAAAGCGCCTCCCTCAGTGACAGGGTCCGGTCTGTAGCCTGTGCCGTCAACGGAATGCCGGCAAGAATTATCAGCATCAGCAACATCGACCGGTATATTCCCGAAGTCGTCATCATTTGCCTCCTTGAACTTTCACTATCACTCTTTTTTTCTTTCTCTTCATAAAATCCCTGAAGGTCTTCATATCACACGTGCCGGCCTTCTTCCGGAATTCTTCGCAATCCTTAAGCGACAGGTAGTCTATATTCAGAAGCGTATCGCCTTTTAACGAGTCAGTCAATAATTTCATAAGGCGGCGCTGCAAAGGCGACATGGTCCTGCTTAAGGCATAATAGACCAGCTTGCCGTCCCTCCGCTCCTCAAGAAAACCGGCAGTAGCCAACAGGTGGAGATTCTTTGAAACCAGCGATTGCGAGATCTCGAGTACCCCCATGATCTGGCAGACGCACAACTCCTTTTTTGCCAGGACCATAAGAATTCTCAGACGGGTCACATCAGACAACAGCTTCATGCTCTGCACCACATTTTTCATATGAACATATTACCATATGTTCATATGATTGTCAAGCCAAAATAGAAATATCCTATTATGACGCAGAGAGGGGGACTGATTCTTCATCAGTCCCCCTCTCTATTTTTCGCACTATTGACAGCCACATCGCGGCTTCAGCATTCAGTACTTATTCTGAAGGGGCCTCCGTCGCTCCCACATTTTCAGAATTGCCACCAGGCTGTTCTCCGGTATCTGAAGCCCCGGCCGGGTTTTCAGCACCTGTCTCAGTCCTTTTGCCCCGCCTGCCCCGGCCCCTGCGCCTGTATCTGCCGCGGGACTTGCGCTTCGGCTGCTCCTGGCCGGCTGCATTCAGCTGTTCACCAGCACCGGACAACACTGGCTCCCCATCTAACATGGTCTTTTCCGTGATCTCATCGGAAATGCCGAAGACTGATGATTCCAGGCCCTCACCAACAGGTCTTTCATCCAGTTCTTCAGGCCCATCCGGTATCTGCCGGTCCGCTGCCGGATACTCTCGACCCGCGGTCATTGTCTTATCAAGGGTCTTATCGCGGGCCTTATCCCTGCCCCTGTCCTGGGCTCTACCCGGGACCTTATGCTGGGTCTTGTCCCCGGTTTTATGTTCAGGCTTATCATGCCGCGGCTCTCGCCGGGGTTGTCTCTGCTCAGGGGCTTCGCTGCTCCCGCCCTGCGCCTTTTCTTTTTCCTCGGCCTTTACCGCATCTTCAGTCTTCTCGACATCGAGTTCATACTCACCCGAAAGCTTCCGGTCAGCCAGAATCGTAATCCTGATGCCATAGTCTTTTTCGACATTCCAGAGTTCCTCGTGCTTGTTGTTGAGGATATAGTTGAGACTGTCGACCGGCATTCTGCAGGAGATCGACTTGACACCGCCCCGCGAGGCACGTGCATGAATGTTTCTGAACGCCGTGACCGCAATCGTCTCATCGGATTTGACAACCCCGGTACCCCCGCAGGTGTCACACTTTTTGTTGATGGCCTCGAGAAACGCAGGCCGCATCCGCTCCCTCGTCATCTCGACCATGCCGAACTTCGATATGCCGCTGATATCTGTATGGGCCTTGTCACCATCCAGGGCATCTTTCAGCAGATGTTCGACCTCGCGCCGGTTCTTGGATGATTCCATATCAATGAAGTCGATGACGATCAGACCGCCGATATCCCGTATCCTGAGCTGCCGCGCGATCTCCTCCGCAGCCTCGAGGTTCGTCCTGAGTGCCGTCCCCTCTATGTTCTCTTCTTTTCTGCTCCTGCCGGAATTGACATCAATCGCCGTCAGCGCCTCGGTCTTGTCGATAACGATATAGCCACGGGACGGCAGATAGACATGACGGTCATGGATCTTCGCGATCTGTTCTTCGATGTTGTGCATCGCAAAGATCGGCTTTTTGTCTTTGTACTGCTTTATATTGATCTTGAGCCAGGGAGTTGTTTTCTTCAGAAATTCCTTTGTAATCTTGCAGGCAGCCGGGTCGTCGATCAGCACCTCAACGACATCAGACGTCAGGTAGTCCCTTACGGTCCGCACGGCAATGTCCTGCTCTTTATATATCAGGGCCGGCGCCTTGGCCTTTTTCGACTCTAACTTGATCTTGTTCCAGAGTTTAGTCAGATATTCGAGGTCATGGCCCAACTCTTCGCCAGTCTTGTCGCTGCACGCGGTCCTCAGAATAAACCCCATGTCTTTCGGCAGCTTGAGAGAATTAAAAATTTCCTTGAGGCGGTCACGGTCTTCCCGCGCCTCAATCTTTCTTGAAATCCCCACCTTCTCCTCACCCGGCATCATAACGATATACCGGCCGGGAAGTGAAATAAACGTCGTAAGGCTTGCCCCTTTCGTATCACGCTCATCCTTCTCGACCTGGACGATCAGTTCCAGCCCCTTCGAGATGACATCCTGGATCCTGGGCCTTTTGCTCTCATCCTTCTGCTTCTGGAAATATTCATTCTTGATCTCCCGGAACTGCAGAAAGCCGTGCTTCTTCGGACCAAAATCTACAAAGGCCGCCTGGAGGCCGGGCTCGACCCGCACCACGGTCCCTTTGTATATATTTCCCCTGAGATGCTCCTTCCCCGATGACTCCACATAAAAATCAGCGAGGGTCTCACCCTCAAGAATTGCAACCCTTTTTTCTTCAGGATGGATCGCGTTGATCAGTATCCTTTTCTTCATCAATCTGTATCCCCTTCTTTTACAATATCGACCATGGTCTCAATCTCCTTCTCCGGCTTCTCCGGTTCATCCGGTTCAACGTGAACATGCGGCAGTGATTCTCTGAGAGGAAGGTCAGGGTATTGCATAATCGCCTCAATAACCTCCCCGATCGGAAACACAGCCGTATGGCCGTCCGGATATGCTATTCTGAAATATTTTCTCTTCAGCAGGAAACAGCGTGCGCTCCCGCCATCCTTACCCCAAAGGGGAATAATAATATGCTCAATATCTTCGTCAAGTCCGTAACGCTCTATCAGATCCTGCAGTTCTTTATGCTCTTCACGCTCTTCCATCGGTAACCGCCCGTTATCCGCAGTCTCCAGAATAAATCGTGGCAACAGGTCCGTTCACCACTCTTTACATCATACATTAAATCTGAAGTTGATGATATCCCCGTCTTTGACCTCGTAGGTTTTTCCCTCCAGACGCAATAACCCCTTGTCGCGGGCAGCGGACATGCTCCCCTGCGCCATAAAATCATCATACGAGATCACTTCCGCACGGATAAAGCCCCGTTCGATATCTGAATGGATCCGGCCTGCGGCCTTCTGTGCACTCATCCCTTTTTTTATCGTCCAGGCCCGCACCTCATCCTCCCCCGATGTCAGGAAGGATATCAAGCCCAACAGACTATAGGAGACACTGATCAGCTTGTTCAGGGCCGGTTCTTCAATGCCGAGGTCCTCAAGAAAGGCTGAAGCCTCATCGGCCGGAAGTTGAGCTATCTCCATCTCGATCTTGCCGCAGAGGCCCTGGACAGACACCTGTCTCCCCCTGAACAATTCCTTCAGTGCGGCGATCTGAGCAGTTGTCTTCTCCGCATGCAGGTCTGACTCTCCGACGTTCAGAAGCACGACCTCTGGTTTGATCGACATGAACTGCAGGTGGCTCATTGCCTTTTGCTCCTCATCGGTAAACTCAAGGTCCCGGAGGGGCGTCTCCGCCTCAAGCGCCTCCTTGCATCTCACGAGGAGCTTCTTTTCAGCCTCATCGGGCTTTTTTCCGCGCCTGATATCCTGTTCCATCCTCTCAAGCCTTTTATCCACAAGTTCAAGGTCGCCGAAGATCATCTCAAGTTCGACCGTCTCCGCGTCTCTCAGCGGGTCCACGTCCCCCAACGGGTGAACAATAGATTCGTCATGAAACCCCCTGACGACATGCACAACCGCCTCCGCATCCTTGACAAGATCGAATACCTTACGGTTCTGCGCGATATCACCCTTTGTCAGCCCGATATAGTCAACGTATTCGACCGTGGCAAAGGTTATTTTTTTCGGGGTATAGATTTCAGCAAGTCTGTCGATCCGTTTGTCCGGCACCTTCACAACACCGGTGTGGGGTTCGGCGGATACCGTTGCATAGACTGTCGTTTCAAGATTAAGTCCGGTCAGCGCATTGAATATCGTCGTCTTCCCCGAGTTGCCCAGGCCTGTAATTGCTATCTTCACCTTCTGCTCCTTTTCACAAATTGTTGATATTATACCTTATAATGAGTCTTCATAGCTCCCTCATGACGGAAGGGGAAACAGGTGAAAAACGAAAAGAAAGAGATGCTTGAGATAGTCGACAGGCAGGGCAACGTCATCGGCCTGACAGAACGGGCCGTGCTGCACGCCGACCCTTTGCTGATACACCGGGTGGTCCATGTCCTTGTCTTCGATAACGAAGGCAGTCTCCTTCTGCAGAAGCGTTCGATGCATAAGGATGTTGCCCCGGGGAAATGGGACACGTCTGTCGGCGGCCATATCAATCCCGGTGAGACCCCGCTTGCTGCTGCAGCCCGCGAGATGAAAGAAGAGCTCGGCGTGTCAGGATGCAGCCTGGAATTTCTCTATACCTACCTTTTTACGAACCATAGGGAATCTGAGATAGTACATACCTTCAGGTGCGCATTCGATGGTGAAGTCGTTTTTAATCAGGAGGAGATAGATGCCGTGCGCCACTGGTCCCTGCCCGAAATTCAGTCTTGTCTAGGGAAGAGAATCTTCAGCAGCCACTTTGAACAGGAGATCCGGAATTACCTGAAACAGACATCCTGACCAATTGCGCGGTTAAACTCCCCGTTCATTCGGGTCAAATATATATTTATGCAGCTGAAGGTTCAGTCGCACGGGAAGCCGGTCTTCGATTATCCAGTCCGCCAGTTTTCGGGGCTCGACCAGGCCGGTGACCGGAGAAAACAGCAGGATATATCTGCTCCCGAGATCATATCGCTCCATGATCTCCTTTGACCATTCATAATCCTCCCTGTCTCGTATCACAAACTTGATCTCATCAGAGGCCTTAAGATATTCCAGGTTCGAGAAGTCGTTCTTCTCTGCCATACCGCTTCCCGGTGTCTTCAGGTCAAGAATAATCACCACCCGCGTATCCAGGTCCCTGATGCTCAGGGACCCGTTCGTCTCGATAAGCATCTTAAACCCATTATCGAGCAGGCTGCCGGTCAGCACCTGCAGGCCCTGACCCTGCAGCAGGGGTTCGCCGCCCGTTATCTCGACCAGCGGGAGACCCGCCTTTTTCACATAGTCGACAATAGTGTCAACCTCAATCTCACGTCCTTCTTCAAAGGCATACTGCGTGTCGCAGTATGAGCATCTCAGGTTGCATCCCGTCAGCCTGACAAACGTGCAAGGCTGTCCGGCATAACTCGACTCGCCCTGTATGCTGGTGAACATCTCACAGATCTTTACAGCCCGGTTCTTCATATTCCCTTCATAGGCCGGGATGCGCCTTATCCTTTCCCCTGAGGGTCAGATAACCTGAAAAGATTATCAGCCCGCCGCCGGCCAGTGATTTAAGCGCCGGCATTTCTTTAAGAAACACCATGCTGAAAATAATAGCCGTGACCGGTTCCAGATACCCCAGGACCGCGGTCTTGTTCGCGGTGACCTCCTTCATTCCCCAATAATACAGCAGAGGGGCGATCGTCGAATGGACCACTCCTATCACAATAATACTCCAGAGTGCATGGACCGGGAATTCCCTCACAAACGGAGCGAGAAGTATCATAATGACCACGTTCGGAACAAAGGACATCACCAGAGGGTGCAGCTGCTGTGTATAGACGCGAGCCATGATGATGAGGACGGCATAGGCACACCCGGAGATAAGACCGGCGATAATACCCGCAGTATCACTGCTTCCGGCCGAAAAGCCTCCCAGCATGATAAGCAGTCCGGTCGACGAAAGAGCGATGGCAATGATGAGGGCCTTTGTGGCCTTTTCCCCGAGGAAATATGCAGCCAGAAATGCCACGAGCACCGGCGCGATATAATGGGCCAGGACCGCGTTTGCTATGGTCGTATGTCTGAACGCGTAATAAAAGGCAAAGGTATTCAGAAGTCCGACACACCCCAGCATAGCCGGATATTTCAGGGTCCTTTTATCAGGCACGTACCTCGCCCATCCGCCCGCAGCGATGATAATCCCCTGGATTGCGACAGCGACTGCAGAGGAGTAGAATATAATGACTGTCTCGGAAACACCGGCAAGCCTGACAATCACGCCAAGCGAACTCCAGAGAAAAATCGCCAGGAGAATACTCAAAGACGGCATTATCTGGCTGGTTTAAAGTAAAGCACCGAAAGCGGCGGGACCGTAATGTTCAGAGAACAGGGCTTGCCATGGCACGGGACAGGGTCTGCCTGCAGGCCTCCGGCATTGCCGAGGTCACTGCCGCCGTACAGACGGGAATCGCTGTTTAAAATCTCCCGATAATAACCTGCCTCAGGCACACCAACACGATAGCCATAATGCGGGACCGGGGTGAAGTTGCAGATAACAACAATATGGTCTCCCCTGTCCTTTGCATAGCGGACATACGATATCAGGCTGTTGTCCGCGTCACGGAAATCGATCCATTCAAATCCCTGGTAGTGAAAATCGACTTCATGCAGAGATGCCTCTGATACGTACAGCCTGTTGAGGTCCCGGCTGTATCGCTGGACCCGCTGGTGCGGCAGCTCCTCAAGAAGATGCCAGTCGAGGCTGCGGTCAAATTGCCACTCATGCCACTGGCCGAATTCGCCTCCCATGAAAAGCAGCTTTTTGCCGGGATGGCTGAACATATAACCATAGAAAAGCCTGAGGTTGGCAAACTTCTGCCAGGTGTCACCAGGCATCTTGTCCAGCATCGACCGCTTGCCATGGACCACCTCGTCGTGCGAGATGACCAGGACAAAATTCTCAGAGAAGGCGTACAGCAGGCTGAAGGTCATGTTGCCGTGGTGAAACTTCCGGTAGACCGGGTCCATCGAGATGTAGTCGAGCATGTCATTCATCCAGCCCATGTTCCATTTCATATCAAAACCAAGTCCGCCAAGATAGACCGGCTTGGTGACACTCGGCCAGGAGGTTGATTCTTCGGCGATCGTCAGGATGCCCGGAAAATAACCGTGCGTGACCTCATTGAATTTCTTCACGAAATCAATCGCCTCAAGGTTCTCCCTGCCGCCATGAATATTCGGCACCCATTCGCCTTCGTTTCTGGAATAATCAAGATAGAGCATCGACGCGACCGCATCCACCCTCAAACCGTCTATATGGTATTTGTCCAGCCAGAACAGTCCGTTCGAAATCAGGAAATTCCTGACCTCATTCCTGCCATAGTTGAAGACGAGCGTGCCCCATTCCTTGTGTTCCCCTTTGCGGGAGTCTGCATGCTCATACAGGCAGGTCCCGTCGAAAAACCCCAGCCCATGACCGTCCTTTGGAAAATGGGCCGGGGCCCAGTCGAGGAGTACACCAATCCCGTTCTGATGGCACTGGTCGACAAAAAACATAAAATCCTCAGGGGTCCCGAATCTGCTGGTCGGTGCAAAATACCCGACTGTCTGATATCCCCATGAATCGTCCAGGGGATGTTCACAGACCGGCAGGAGTTCTATATGGGTATATCCCATCTCCTTCACGTATTCTATCAAGGTGTCGGCAAATTCCCGGTAGGTGAGGAAACGGTCGTCCTCATCAGGCACCCGCATCCATGAACCGAGATGCACCTCATAGATCGAGACCGGGGATTCGAACCAGTTCCGTTTCTGACGCGTCTTTATCCAGCCGCTATCGCGCCACCGGTATTTGTTGATGTCATGGACTATCGAGGCGCTCTTCGGCCTGTGCTCGAAATAAAATCCGTAGGGATCGGCCTTGACCGCATGGTGGCGACGATACCGCGAGGTAATATCGAACTTATAGATCTCCCCTTCATCAAGCCCGGGGATAAAGACCTCCCAGATGCCCGATGAACCGATGAGGTGCATCGTATGACGGCGGTTGTCCCACTGGTTGAAGTCTCCGACAACACTCACTGTCTTTGCGTTCGGGGCCCAGACAGCAAAATGGACACCTCGGACGCCGTCGACCTCCATCACATGCGCGCCGAGTTTATCATAGCTCATGTGATGACTGCCCTCGCCGAGCAGGTGGATATCATAATCCGTCAGTATCCTGATATGCTCCCCGGTCTTATTCAAACGTTTATCTCCATCTCAGATAACCTCACACCAGTATTGTACTATAATTCATGCCGAGTCACGAATGAATTTCTTGCCTTTGAATGAAACATACTAACTATCAGAAGCAGAACAGGAATGCCGAAAAAACTCTGTCTGCAACTCCTTATAGTCACTTCATGAGGCCAGCCAACGTGTTTTTCGAATTCAACTCAAGGCTGCGACTGCGTTCACGTGATTCATAATCAGAGCATGTTGCATTGCAGAGTCATTGAGGTATTCCTGTCTGACGCTCCGCCTCAGTGCATGCCTGTAGCAGAGGCATCCACCTTCCCCGCCCTCATCAGCAGCACCAGAGGCAGGATACAGATCATCAGGACGCTCAGGAGATAAAAGGCGTCGTTAAAGGAGATCATCGACGCCTGTTTTAGCATCTGCCCGTAGATCATACCGGCACCTCCCTGAGAAGCGGTTGCCGGGTCCATGCCCTTCAACTGCAGGGCATGCGAGGTGCTCTGCACCGCGATCTGATAGTTACGGTCGAAAGGTGTCAGGTGGTCGATGAGCCTGACCCCGTGGAACTGGGCGCGGCGGGAGATGATCGTCGTTACGAACGCGACCCCGAAGCTTCCTCCCAGGTTCCTCAGCAGATTGTAAATAGCAGAGGCGTTGCCCATCTCCTCTTTTCTGACACCCGACATCGTCAGCGTCGTCAGCGGTATGAAGAGAAAACCCATGCCGATGCCCAGCACGATCCGGGGCACGATGATCGTATTGAAATCCGCAAGCAGGTTGAACTGAGCCATAAGATGTGTTGAATACGCTGAAACAACAATCCCGAACACCAGCAGTCCCTTGGGATTGACCTTGGTCACCAACCGCCCTGCCAGCGGCATGGCGAGCAGTGTCGCCACACCGCCGGGCCCGAGTACCATGCCTGACAGCGTCGACGTATAACCCATGAGCGTCTGGAGATAGACCGGCAGCAGGACAATACTGCCGAAGAGGTTGAAAAAGGCAAAGAACATTACTATTGTCCCGGTACTGAATGAAATATTCCTGAACGTCTTAAGGTTGACGATCGGGTGTTCCGCCACCGACTCGACATAGACGAAAAGCAGCAGCGAAACCACGGATATCGCCGTCAGGGCCGTAATATACCCTGTTGAAAACCAGTCCTCCATCTGTCCCTTGTCCAGCACGATCTGGAGTGACCCCAGACCCACGGCAAGCAGTACCAGACCCCAGTAGTCTATCTTCATGCGCATACGCTGCATATACGGCGGGTCGACGATAAAGAACAGCACCATGAGGACCGAGATTACGCCGATCGGTATATTGATGAAAAAGATCCAGTGCCAGGACCAGTTGTCGGTGATCCAGCCGCCAAGCAGCGGACCGATGATCGGACCGAACATGATCCCGACCCCGAAGATCGCCATGGCCATGCCGTGCTGCTTACGCGGAAACGTCTCAAGCAGTATCGACTGGGATATCGGCTGGAGCGCCCCTCCGCCGATGCCCTGGAGTATTCTGAAGGCCACCAGGCTCTGCAGATTCCAGGAGATGCCGCAAAGAAACGAACTCAGCGTGAAGAGCATGATCGATAATATGAGATACCGTTTTCTGCCGAAGACCCTGCTGAGCCATCCGGTCATCGGGATGATTATCGCGTTGGAGACAAGATATGACGTGATCGTCCAGGTGGACTCGTCGATGCCTGCAGAAAGGCTCCCCCTGATGCTGTCGAGCGCCACATTGACGACCGACGTATCGATGATCTCGATCAGCGTCGGCAGCATGACGGTCAGGGCGATTATCCACTTGCTCCACTTGTTCGAACCCGCTGTGCCCTTATCGTCATGCATTGAAAATTATAGCATGTTGAATCTCGACAGATTTATTCTGTTTTAACCTTTTGTATAAATTCCCGATATCGCTCATCTGTTTCCGTAAGCTCGATACCCATGCCGTTGTCCCGACGTATAAAATCTATTCTTCGCGCATACTTAATCACGCCCTTTAATCGGCAAGACATATCATCGGTCAGGGTTAGTATTATCTCGACAGGAGACCCTGCCAGAAAGCTTTGCTGTGCCCTGACAAAGAACCCTTTTTCAGACACTCTCACGGTAGTGCCCTCCACTATCTTTTCGCCGGCCTTTATAACTACGGGGAGCTTTGCAATATATCGCCCGGCCTGCCTTTTAACTGCCATGTACCATATTAATACCAATCAATACCAAAGTGCAATTCAACCTATAGCCGGATGTTGGCAGGCAGACAAACGATGTACGCCTGTCGTCAGTAAATATCCAGTTGGATTTTGATCGCCTCATTTATCCTGAGCATATTTTCTTCCGAAATAAAACCCGCACGTTTATACAGTCTCAATTTGCTTACCGTTGCCAACTGATCAGCCATTGCTTTGCTCTCTTTACCGTCAAACAAAACCACTGCCTCACTTGGATAAAGACGATCTGTTTTGCTGGTTAGAGGGACAACTTGAACTCGATTGAGGAACTTGTTTGATGCATCATTACTGACGATCACTGCGGGACGCTTTTTCCTGATCTCTCCGCCTACAGAAGGATCGAAATTAACCCACCAGACTTCACCTCTATTCATGGGCTATATCCTTAAAAGTCACCTCTGCCCAATCCAGGGCCTCCGCTTCTCGTTTTTTGTCTTTAGACATTTGTGCGTATGCTAATTCCAGGTTTGGGCGAATTACATGCGGGCGAACCAATCCCTCAACAAATTTGCTGATTTTGCGCGGGCCGATGGTCTTATGAAGACCTTCATAGACTTCCTCATCTATTGTTATGGTCAATTTTTTTTGCATGGATGGCCTCCTTTGTTATACGTACAGTATACGTGTAGCAGAGGTCCATGTCAAAATGTTTTTCCTGCTATTTTCCATTTCTACAACAACGTCGACATCGCTTGTGACTGATTGCTCGCCGCGTGCAAAGCTCCCGAAAATTCCTATGCGGGTGACGTCGAATCTTTCATTGAGCAAGGCCCTGTTTTGTTTTAAATAAGTAATTATTTCATCGGTCGATAAGTTTTCCATGCTGCCACCTCGCCTTCCAACGAGCTTTTTAGCATTTTGGCATATTTCCTGCCATTCGTCCTTTCTATCGTCCGAGCTATCTTTCTATAACAATCGTCGGCTCGGCCGACATCCCCATCCTGAGCACATGCTCAGGGTCAGTATCCTTGTCGAACAATATCTTTACCGGTATCCTCTGGACCACCTTCACAAAATTTCCTGTGGCATTTTCAGCAGGAAAGAGTGAAAACACAGCGCCGGTTCCTGCCATAATACTGTCCACAGTCCCTTTAAACTTCTTACCCGGATATGTATCAATCTTTATCTCTACCTTTTGCCCTACCCTCACCTTCTCAAGCTGCGTCTCTTTATAATTCGCAATCACATGCACATCGCCGAGAGAAACAACAGCCATGAGAGGCTGCCCTGCCTGTATCTGATTACCCATCTCGACCGACTTTTTTGTGACATAGCCGTCGACTGGAGCAACGAGCCTGGTGTACCCGGCATTGAGACTGGCTGTTTCAACTACAGCTTCCTTCTGCA
Organism: Thermodesulfovibrionales bacterium; assembly: GCA_049799315.1. Lineage (GTDB taxonomy): Bacteria > Nitrospirota > Thermodesulfovibrionia > Thermodesulfovibrionales > UBA6898 > PALSA-1316. The sequence goes on from JBARHQ010000154.1 coordinate 23,705, forward strand.
TGATAGAGGACAATTGGGCGATCTTTGCCGCTTCGGCCTGTTTGATCACTGCTTTCTGAGCTTCGACCGTTGAAATAAAACTCTTCAGCCCCTCGGTTGCAGCCTTGACCTGAGCAAGCGCCACCTTATGGGCGGTTATCGCCTTTTCGTATCTTTCCTTTGGCATCGCCTCTTTTTTTAGAAGAATCTCTGCCCTTGCCCTGTCCTTTTCAGCCTGCTCCAGGTTGGCAGCCTGAAGCTCATTGACCGCTCTTATGGCATCCGCCTTTGCCCTCGCATCATCCAGCTGCCTTTTTGACGCATCTATTCTGGCCTCAACCTCGCCGAGTTTCGCCTTCTCCGCATTAAGGGCAGCCTGGGCCTCTTTTACCCTCACGTCATAATCTGCAGGGTCGATCTCGACAAGGACGTCTCCCTTTTTTACCGCCTGGTTGGCTTTGACCAGTACCGCCTTTACCGTCCCGTTGACTTTCGAGGCAATCGTATGGATATTACCGTCTATAAACGCATCATCAGTCGTTATATGTGTGCTCTTATACCGAAGGTAGAAAAATACCGCAATAATGCCGGCTATCACTATCAGGGCAACTATTGATAATCCAACCGTCTTTTTCTTCCCATTATTGATCTGTTTTCCCTCTTCCTGTTTTATCTCGTCCATTTTATCCTCACCGTAACTCTCCCTCACCCCCTCTTAACCTAAGAGGGAGAACATTATTCACCTTTCAATTGAACAAAATTGATGAATTGCAGCAGACGGAAATGCCGAAAAAGCTCTGCCTGCAACACCATATAGCCGGTTGATTGGGCCTGCCAGCCTTTTTACAGAACACACTTACTGTTAAGCCTTCGTTCACGTGATTCATAATAAAATCATGTTGTCATTGTCCCGAATGCCTTCGGGACTGCAATGAAACGTTATTATTTATATACCTCCAGGAGATCTTGTCCGACAGCGTATAACACAGCTGCCTCTGCCTTTTTTGCGCCATAAAGAGACCGGTGATAATTCGTCTCGGCAACAGTCATCAGGGTCACCGCGTCAAGGACTTCAGTTGCCGTGCCGACGCCCTCTTCATACCGCGACCTGTTTATCCTCAGGTTTTCCTCCGCCTGTCTGACCGCATCAATACTGACCTTCATGCGCTCGCGGGCGGTAACCGAATCCAGCAGATATTTTTTGACCTCGAGTTTTATATCGTCGCGTATCTTGTTTTTCTGCTCAAGAAGCCCTGACCTCCGGGCCTCTATCTTCATAATCTCTGCCCTCGTTGCCCCGCCGTTAAACAGGTTGATGCCAAGACCAAGGGTCAGCGACCAGTTGCCATCAGGGACCTGGTAGCGGTTCTGGGTAAAATCATACCCTCCTTTTACGAACAGCCGCGGATAATATTCAGCCTTCCGTGACGTCTCCTCAAAATCAAGGCCCTTTACGGCTTCATCCAGTATCTTTATTTCAGGCCTCTGTGCCAGGGCGGTCTGCCATGCCTTTTCGAAGTTAATATTTTCCAGAGGAGAGACCGACTCAAGATTAGTGTCCGTTGCCCTGACGTCATCCTCCAGCGGCCCCACAAGCAGATTATTCAGGCGCGAAACATTGACGGACTTCATATTTGCCGCAGTGAGAAGCCTCTGACGCGCATCAGACAATTTCACCTCTGCCTGCAGAAGGTCGTTCTTCGTCACGACCCCTTCTTCGAACAGGGTACGCGCATCCTTCACGTGAGCGCTGAGACTCTCAACCTCTTTTTCAGCAACAGCCATCATCTTCTGCGATTCGAGCAGATCGAGATAGGTCAGGGCAAAGTCAACAGACACAAGGTTCTTTACCCTCAGCCTATCGAATTTTTTTGCGGAGACCCTGGTCCTGCTCGCCTCATACCTCGAGGCATTTCCCCTGAAGTCAAACAGTGTATGCTGTATGCTGAGACTGTACGACAGAAATTCTTTCTGTGACAGGGGCAGTGTATTCGGCCCGAAGATGGCCCCGGGCTGGGAAGAAAGTGCTGTGCCTGCAGCCCCTGCATTCACCACCGGCATCATTTTGGATCTTTCTATATAGGTATCAGCTACCGCAATTTCTTCATCCTGTTCAGCTATCTTTATGATCCGGCTGTTATCAGTCGCGAGCCTCAATCCCTCTGCCAATGTCAGTTCAGCCGCAGTTGCAATCCCCGCAAAAGCAAACACGAAAAGCAACGGAACCGACAAAAAGCAGCTCTTGATATCTTTCTTTAGCCACGGTCTCCCCGTCGCCTTTGTCTCGAAAATCCCCTCTCGGGAGGGGTGAAGGGGTGGGTTGTTTCCTTTCATGACCCTTTCTCTCATACCCTACCTGTTCTATTCATATCTGAGTGCGTCAATAGGATCGAGCAGCGAGGCCTTGTAGGCCGGATAATATCCGAAGAATATTCCGATCAGACCCGAGAACCCGAACGAAAGCAGGATCGAGGGGACTGATACAACCGTCGGCCAGCCTGCCAGCATCGACAGCACGCTCGATCCTCCGAGGCCAATGGCAATACCTGCGGTCCCTCCGATCATGGAGAGCGTCAGGGCCTCGATGATAAACTGAAACCTGATGTCCCAGGTCTTTGCTCCGATCGCCATGCGTATGCCGATCTCGCGTGTCCTCTCGGTCACCGAGACGAGCATGATATTCATGATCCCGATGCCGCCGACCAGGAGCGAGACCGAGGCTATCGCACCCAGAAGCATCGTCATGACCTTCGATGACTGCTCCGCGGCCTGCATCATCTGCGTCAGGTTCCTGACCGTGAAATCGTTGTCCTGCTTCTGGCCGATGTGATGGCGCTGCTTCAGCAGTTCGTTAATCTGCTGCTCGGCGGCAGCAAGGTCACCGGCGCTCTTCGCCTTCACCATAATGGCCCTGACCGTGCCGGGGAATGTTGTACCGAAAAGTTTTTTCTGGGCAGTCGTGACCGGTAGATAGATGTTGTCGTCCTGGTCCTGTCCGTTCGGCGACTGCCCCTTCGGCCCCAGGACACCGATCACCGTAAAGGGAATCTTCTTTATCCTGATTACCTGGCCCAGCGGATCCGCATCTCCAAAGAGGTTGTCCACCACCGTCTGCCCCAGCAGGCAGACCTTGGTAGCGCTCCGGACATCCTGATCAGTAAAAGGGCGTCCGGATGAAAGGGGCCAGTCCCTGACGTTCAGCATGCCCGGCGTCGTACCGGTAATGGCAGTCGACCAGTTCAGATGACCGAAGACAACCTGGGCGGCCCCGTTATGCACCGGTGCAACATCCGAGACAGCCGAGCACTCCTTCTCGATCGCCGCGGCGTCATCCATCGTCAGGGTAGACTGCGTTCCCGCACCCATCCTGACGCCTCCGGACGTTGTCGTGCCCGGGACTATCATAATCATATTACTCCCCATACTCGATATCTGCTCGGCGATCTGGCTGCTGGCGCCCGTACCCACGGCGAGCATGGCGATCACCGCTCCAACGCCTATAATTATACCGAGCATCGTCAGTGCTGAACGCATTTTGTTGACGCGCAGGGCCCTGAAAGAAAGTTTGAAAGTCGAAGAAAAGCTTATCATTTTCTCTGCTCCTGTCTTGTATCGCTCACCAGTGCCCCGTCCACAAACCTGATCACCCGCCGGCTGTAAGCGGCAATATCGTTCTCATGCGTAACGAGTATAACCGTGATATGCGATTCATTATTAAGTTTGACCAGGAGTTCCATAATCTCATTGCTGGTCTTTGTATCCAGATTGCCGGTAGGCTCGTCCGCAAGGACGATCGGGGCATCATTCACCAGTGCCCGCGCGATCGCGACCCGCTGCTGCTGGCCGCCTGAGAGTTGATTGGGATGATGGTTCTCGCGGCCCTCAAGCCCGACGCTCTTCAGCGCGGCCATCGCCTTCTTCGTGCGCTCTGCAGGACTGAGCCCGGCATAGAGCATCGGCAACTCAACATTCTCGATCGCCGAGGTCCGGGGGAGGAGATTAAAGCCCTGGAAGACAAAACCTATTTTCTTGTTCCTGATGCCGGCAAGATCATCGCGGGAAATATCGCCCACCTGCTGGCCGTCGAGGACATAGGTCCCTTCCGTCGGCCTGTCCAGACAGCCGAGGATATTCATGAAAGTCGATTTTCCTGATCCGGAAGGCCCCATGACGGCGACAAACTCACCCTTCTCTATGGAAAGCGTCAGACCGCTGAGGGCATGCAGGTCGATATCGCCCAGCCGATACGTCATGCTGAGATTGTTGACCTCGATGATCGCCATGTTAGAACATCCTGGGCGGACCTGCGGCCTTGCTCTTGTTATCCTTTGCGCCGAGCGCCTCAAGGATCACCTCCTGCCCTTCCCTGACCTCACCTGAGACTATTTCTGTAAAATTGCCGTCGCTCGTCCCGACGGTAACACTGATTTTTTTCGACTTCTCGTTCTCAACGATATACACCGCCTGTCCCTTCCTGCCGCCTGCAGACCGCACCTTTTCTACAGGTCTGAACCTCAGAGCCGCATTCGGGACCTTAATAACATCTTTTTTCACCGCCATGATAATCGTGACATTCGCCGTCATCCCTGGTTTCAGCTTGAGTTCCGGGTTGTCCACCTTGACCACGACATCATAGGTGACCACATTCTGCACGGTGATCGGTGCGCTCCTTACCTGCGCAACAGTTCCTTTAAACGTGACATCCGGATACGCGTCCACGGTAAAATCAACGGTCTGGCCGACTTTGATCCTGCCGATGTCAGATTCGTCCACATTCGCATCGATCTGCATCTTGGTAAGGTCCTGGGCGATCGTAAAGAGCGTCGGGGTCTGAAAACTTGCAGCCACCGTCTGCCCGACATCAACGCTTCTCGAAATGACCGTACCATCGACCGGTGAAATTATCTTTGTATATCTCAGGTTGGTCTCGGAAATCTTTAATGCGGCGACTGCCTGGGCTATCAGCGCCTTTGCCGCCCCGGACTGGGCGGTGTTCGTCTCGGTGTTTGTCTCGGCAGTGTCAAGGTCGCTCTTCGCTATATATCCCTTTGAGAACAGCTCTTTGTTCCGCACCATCGTCCTTTTTGAATCGGCCAGTGTCGCTTCGGCCTTTGCAAAATTCGCCCGGGCATTCTGGACATTGGCCTTTGCCTGATCGAGTTGAGCATCGAAGGTAGCCGGATCTATCTCGGCTATCAACTGTCCCTTCTTTACCGGTGAATTAAAATCGACATGGATTTTGTTAACTGTCCCGGAGACCTGCGTACCGACCAGCACGGTCGTGACCGCATTGACCGTTCCGGTCGCCGTCACCGCCTCGACAATGTCCCCCTTGACGACCTTCTCGGTCCTGAACTTCTGCCCGCCCTTGTCCTTTTGCCAGAAGAAATAAGCCGCAACAGCAGCCAGCACCACAACACCGATTATCACAATCGCTCTTTTCAATGAAACCTCCGTTTCTCAGGCACCGGACTCATCGTGCCCCTGACAAATATCCGCACATACTCCCTGACGACCCTGTCTGTATCCGGCGTCTGATACCTACCGAGCATGAGAAATTCCTGACTGTTGAAATATGAATAGAACATGCCGAAAAAGGCCCTGGCTCCGAGCGCCGTATCGAATTCCCGCAGCGCCCCTGATTTGACCAGCCCTTCAAAATAGGTACTGAGAGTATTGACCATTTCATCGATGAAGGCATGATAGATTCCACGTATCTTCTCCGGATAGCGGCTGATCTCGGAATGCATGATCCTGATGAGTCCCTTGCGACGCTTCAGGGCAAGGAGCTGCTTGCGGGCGATCCGGACCAGGGCTTCCTCATAGGACAACCCGGAGACCGTGGGAAGCATCTTTCTAAGGACAGGAAGGAACGAGTCATGCTTCAGGACCTCTTCAAAGAGCCTCTCCTTGGATGCAAAATGCCTGAAGAGCGTCAACTCGGCAACCCCGGCAACCCGGGCAATCTCTTTCGTTGTAGCGCCCAGGTAGCCTTTCGTCGAAAAGAGTTTCAGCCCTGCGTCGAGTATCTTATCACGGGTATTTTTTTGCATGGCAAATAATGTTAGCGCTTACTTACATTAATGATACGGGAATACCGGGGGAAAGTCAAAAGTTCCGCTTACATGCCATTGTTACGCTGTTATTGAATTTTGATGGAATGCTTTATGCGACTTCCCGGATATAGGCGATCCTATCATTGGGGATGACAATCCAGCCCGCGCCTTCGGACTCAAGATAGACCTCATCGTCATTGATCTCGATCAGCTTGCCGGTATAGGTCATGTCTCCGGTCTCAACCTCGACTATCCTGCCGATAAGTTCTATCATACTTCACCCCTCGCTTTCCTGGTTCCGCCTAAATTATATACGATCCCGGCGCCGATCAGAAACAGGCTCGAAGAATAATAAAGCCAGAGCAGAAAAAGCACAAAAGCGGTCAGTGAACCATACACCCTTCCGAACTGGGAGACGCTCACTACGTACCAGGTGAAGACGTGCTTGCCAATCTCGAGCATGACCGTAGTGAAGCTAGCGCCCCTGAAGGCATGCGCCGTGCTGACCGCCGCCCGCGGCAATATCCGGTATACCACGGTCATCGTGACCAGGACCATGATAAAAGGCAGCACATACCCGACCGTAAAGGTGGTGACCCTTCCGAGCCGGACGCCGGGAAAATACGGCTTGAGTTCCTTTATCAGGGGGATGACCGATGCAGCGGCAAACGAAAGACCGATCAGGACAATGACCAGGGTGATCACGATCACCGATGCGACGACCGAATGCAGAAAAGGCCGCTTCTTTTTGATTCTGAATATGACGTTCAGGGCTTTTTCAACGGTCAGGAACAATTGAAAAGAAAGGAGCCCGTAAAGCAGGAGACTGACCTTGCCCAGCCCCTTGTGCGAGATGAGGTTGACTATATCCCCTGCTATCCGCTCCGTTGCCGACGGGAAAAGACTCGACAGCCTGCCATACAGAAAGCTATAAAAATCAGGGTAGTTGCCGAGAAGCTGACCAAAAAGCGCCACGAGGAAGAGACAGAACGGTACAAGGGCCATCATGGTGAAGTACGAAAGCGAGGCCGCCAGCAGGAGTCCGTCGTCCCGGAAAAAAGAGATGACGCTTTTCCCTATCAGGCGGTGAAACGTCAAGAATCCCGGTCTCTTCTCCGTGCCCTGACGTAAATCCGGAGCGGCGTCCCTCCAAACCCGAAGTATTCACGCAGACCCTTCTCAATATACCGGAGATGCGAATCCTTGACAGAGTCAGGATAGTTCGCAAACACCACAAAGGCGGGCGGGGCTTCGCGCACCTGGGTCATATAGTAGAGCTTCACCGATTTCCCCTTATACATCGGCAGGGAGAGGTGAGACATGATCTCCCCGAAAAACCGGTTCAACTCACCGGTAGGTATCCGTTTCTGTCTTTCCTCGATAATAGTATCTATGATCGGAAAGACCTTTGTAATCCGTTTCTTTTCGGTCCCGGAGATGGTCAGGACTGGAGCATACTGGGAGAACCAGGCCTTCCGCTGCAGTTCAGGCACCAGTTCCTTGAAGGCCTCGTCGGGGTTTTCGACCTTGTCCCATTTGTTCAGAAGAAAAATAGCCCCCCGCCCGTATTCCTTGACAATGCCGGCTATCTTAAGGTCCTGCTCCGTAATGCCCTCGCTCGCGTCAAAAATGACCAGGGCGAGGTCGCAGCGTTCAATACTTCTGACCGCGCGGACCATGGAGAAACGCTCGATCGAATATCCGATCTTGCCCTTTCTCCTCAGGCCGGCGGTGTCTATGAGGAGATATTTCTTTCCGTGGTAAGAACAGATACTGTCTATGGCATCTCTCGTCGTGCCCGGGACCGGGCTGACGAGCATCCTCTTCTTACCGAGAAACGCGTTGACCAGGGTTGATTTCCCGGCATTCGGCCTGCCGACAACAGCGATCTTCGGATAGTCAGTGACTTCTTCATGGTATACCGGCAACAGGGCATCGATCCGCTCCATCGCTTCCTCATATCCGTAGCCGGTCGCGGCAGAGACAGGCCAGAGATCTTCAGTGCCGAGGGGATAGAAATCATAGAGTCTGCTGTCCCTCGTCGGGCCGTCAATCTTGTTCACCAGCCAGAGCACCTTCTTGCCTGATGCACGTATCAGGCGGGCAAGCTCCATGTCAGCAGGGGTGAGACCGTCCTTGCCGTCGAGCAGATGGATGATAATATCACCCTCGTCAATGGCAAAGAGTGCCTGCTCCTTTGCCTGGACAAAGAGGTCCTCGGGCGGATCAGGGTAAAACCCCCCGGTGTCGACCACCATAAAGGTCTTCCCGCCCCAGCGGGCGTCGAGGTAATTTCTGTCCCGGGTCACACCGGGAAAATCATCGACTATCGCTGTCTGCGATTTCGTCATTCGGTTAAACAGCGTGGATTTGCCGACATTCGGTCTGCCGACGATAACTATTACAGGTTTCGCCATAGTGGATATTCTACAATATTCCACGTGCATAAAGCCCCTTTTGGATATCAGCGGTTGATTTGATGGTGGATTGTCGCCGCCTTTCACATTTGTCTTGCGCCGGGCTCGTGAGGTATCATTATTCTGTCTTTGCCATGGACCAGAAATGAAACTCTATAAAAGACTGACAGGCATACTGCTCGCCCTGGCTGTCATCCTGCTGATCGGCCTCGTCGGCTATTCCCTTATAGAAGGATGGTCAATACTTGAGGCGGTCTACATGACCGTCATTACCCTCTCATCCGTGGGGTTCATGGAAGTGCACCCCCTTTCTGACGCCGGCAGGATATTCACGATGGCGCTGATCCTGTGCGGCTCGGGGGTCTTGATATACGGCATTTCTGTCATCACCGCCTTTGTTGTGGAAGGCGAACTCACAGACGCACTCAGGAGGAGAACAATGTACAGGAAAATAGAACAACTGCAGGCGCATTACCTCATCTGCGGCGTGGGTCAGACCGGAAGATATGTGCTCGATGAACTCGTCAAGACAAAGAAAGACTTTGTGGTGATAGAAAAAAACCCCGATAAAATCAGACAGCTGATCAGCGAAAATATCCTCTGCATAGAAGGTAATGCCACGCATGATGCCGTACTGCTGAAGGCAGGTATACATAAGGCGAAAGGGGCGATTACCGCCCTGCACTCCGATGCTGAAAACCTCTTTGTTGTGATCACCGCAAAAAGGCTCAACCCTGCCCTCCGGGTAATCTCGAAGGCGGTGGAAGAAGAGTCCGAACAGAAGATCCGGATGGTCGGGGCCGACGGCGTTGTCATGCCCAACTATATCGGCGGCCTCAGGATGGTCTCCGAGATGATACGCCCCTCGGTCGTCAGCTTCCTTGATATCATGCTCCGCTCCAAAGACCGCACCATACGGGTCGAGGAGATTGAACTATCTCCCTTGTCGCAGTGTGTCGGCAAGACCTTGCAGCAGACCGGGATCCTTGGGACTGAAGGCGTGACCGTCGTTGCCCTGAAGGACAGGAAAAACGACACCTATGTTTTCAATCCGCCGGCCGGAACCGTCATGGCCGCAGACCATGTATTAATTGTCATCGGGAACATTGATCTCATACGGGAGATCAGCAGCAAACAGGGCTGAAGGGAAATGACGACAAACGCCCGCCCGGCGGAATAACAGGCGCTTTTCGACCTGAGAGAGTACCTATGCTATAATATAAAGAACAAAGCTATGGAGCGTTTTGCATAGGGCTCGTAATGACTTCGTCGCGTAGCCTCTTTGAGAAGCTCATAGAAATAGCGAATATATCTTTGATAGGAACGGTTCGATGAACGCATGAAAAAACTGCTCTGGATATTTCTTGCTCTGGCCGTCCTGGTCCATACTGCCGGGACTGCTACAGCATCACGCAAGAATACGGCTCGCCAAAAAACAACCGCATCCAAAGTAGCATCCAATGTGACTACTCCCACAGTCCGCGTTCTTGTCAACGTCCCGGTTGCCGGCGTCTATGTCAGGAGCAACCATTCCTCCGAGCGGGTGACCGAGGTCCTGCTGGGAGATGAATTCAGGGTGATATCAGTCAGCAAAGACTGGATATACGGCTCCATTCCCTCCCAGAAGGGTTACCGGGGCTGGATAGGGGCCAGGAATATCATCACTCCTGCAGATGACCGTTTTTTTACCGGACAGACGTTTGTACAGGTCAAGTCAAAAAATACGAAACTCGTAACTGCAGACGGCTCGACTATTTCGCTTGCCGCCTGCACGAGACTCCCGATGGTTGGAAAGACCGGCACGGTGTACGAGGTCCTGCTGCCCGGCGGAATGACCGGCACCCTTCCTGCTGCCTCATGCGTTGTTGAGAATGAGGAATTCGGGAGGGGCGTAACACCCGAGGACATTATGTATGCCGCGGAATTCCTCGGTGCTGATTACAAATGGGGGGGGATCACCGCATCGGGCATGGACTGTTCCGGGTTCGTCTATTCGGTTTTCAGGGTCAATGGCATCTATCTGAAGAGAGACTCCTACATGCAGGCCGGCGAAGGGGTGGATATCCCTGTCAAAGACCTGAGGCCCGGGGACCTTGTTTTCTTCAAATCAAAAGGGGCCAAACGCATCACCCATGTGGGGATCTATATCGGCTACGGCAATTTCATCCATGCAAGCAAATCGAACAACAGCGTCGCGATCAGCAGTCTGTCTGAAGGCTATTATAAAAAAGGACTGGTGGCTGCCCGGCGTATACTCAACAGTGAAAGGAACAACCGCACTGCCGGCAGCCCGGCTCTGATGCAGCTCGCCAAGCAGTAGTCTTTCTGATTTCCCGGGCATTCCCCGACCAAAGCACCTTCTCCTGCTTCAAAACCTGAAACACGAAGAGGACTCAGCTCGTCCTGAGTGCATCGACAATATTCATGCGCGCCGCCTGGATTGCCGGCAACAGTCCGCCGATCAGACCCATACCGAGGGCAAAGACAAGAGACTGAAAGGCTATCCCGGCATTCAGGTTATCCCATAAAAAAGGGACAGCGAGGCTGTCCCTTTTTTATTTACTCCTGATGCCCGCCGTTCAAAAAAAAATTCGGACAGTCCTCTATGATGATTTCGGGGCAATGACCATCGTAATGTTCTTGCCCTCAAATTTCGGCTGCTGCTCGATCTGATACTTGCCGGTAAGCAGGCCAATGATCTTCTCGAATATCTTCAGGCCGAATTCCTGGCGTATAATCTCGCGGCCCCTGAACATCATGACCACCTTTGCCTTGTCGCCGCCCTCGATGAACCGGTTGATATTCTTGATCTTCAGATCGAGGTCATGCTCATTGATCTGGGGGCGGAGTTTCACTTCCTTGACATCGGCGGTCTTTCTCGGGCCGTGCTTCTTGTTCATCTGGTACTTGTATTTCCCGAAGTCGAGTATCTTACATACGGGAGGTGCTGCAGTAGGAGACACTTCCACAAGGTCGAGGTCTCTTTCGATGGCAACTGCCAGCGCGTCCCTGACGGTCATCACCCCGAGCTGTGCGCCTTCATTGTCAATAACCCGGATTTCCCTCGCCCGTATCTGGTCATTGATCCTAATACCTTTTGTGACATCCTTGCTGCTTATGTTTTCACCTCCTGGTGTTTATCTCTTCACGCAGAAAAGATAAAAGTTCATCCGTGGTAAAAGGGCCGACATTCACCCCATTCCGCCTTCTGACCGATACCTTGTCTTCGGCCATCTCTTTATCGCCTATTATAACCGAATAAGGTATTTTTCTAATACTGCTCTTCCTGATCTTGTTGCCAATCTTCTCGTTGTCCGTATCCAGCTCGGCGCGTATGTCCTGCTGGACCAGCATATCCGTGAGGTTACGGGCATAGTCGTCGTTGTTCTCAGATATCGTAAGCACCGAGAGCTGAACCGGTGCCAGCCAGAGCGGGAATGCCCCCGCATAATGCTCGATAAGAATGCCGAAGAACCTTTCCAGAGAACCCATCAGCGCGCGGTGGACCATGATAGGCCGGTGTTCCTTGCCGTCAGAGCCGCGGTAGCTGATGTCGAACCGTTCAGGAAGGTTAAAGTCTACCTGGATGGTGCTGCACTGCCATGAACGACCGAGGACATCCTTCACCTTGATGTCGATCTTCGGGCCATAGAAGGCACCGCCGCCCTCGTCAACGCGGTATGCCAGCCCCTTGGCCTTGAGCGCTCCTTCGAGCGCGGCAGTAGATTTCTCCCAGTGGTCATCGCTGCCGACGTATTTCTCCGGCCTGGTCGACAGGTACGTATCAAACTCCTCGAACCCGAAGGTACGCAGAATAAAGAGAATGAATTCAAGACACTTTTCAATCTCCACTTCAGCCTGGTCTTCACGGGCGAAGATATGTGCATCGTCCTGCGTAAAGCCCCGGACGCGCAGCAGTCCGTGCAGAACACCTGACCGTTCATAGCGGTAGACTGTCCCGAGTTCTGCATACCTGATCGGAAAATCGCGGTAACTTCTGAGCGAACTTTTGTAGACATGAATATGGAACGGACAGTTCATCGGCTTGATCTCGTAGGGATATCCCTCAACCTCCATCGGAGAATACATATTCTCGCTGTAGAAATCGAGATGGCCGCTCGTCTTCCAGAGGTCGAGCTTTGCCACATGCGGACTGAAGAGCAGCTTGTAGCCTGCCCTGAGATGCTCGTTTCTCCAGAAGTCCTCCATCGTCTTGCGGATCATCGCGCCGTTGGGGTGCCAGAGGATCAGCCCCGGGCCGATCTCGTCATTGATGCTGAAAAGATCGAGTTCCCTTCCGAGCCTCCGGTGGTCGCGCTTCTTCACCTCTTCGAGAAAATCGAGATATTTTTTCAGGTCTTTGCTGTTTGCAAATGAAATGCCGTAGATCCTCTGAAGCATCTTGTTCTTTTCATCCCCGCGCCAGTATGCCCCGGCGATGCTCAGGAGCTTGAAGGCGGCGATGCTCCCCGTCGACGGCAGATGCGGCCCCCGGCAGAGGTCCATAAAGCCGTCCTCTTCATATACAGAAACCGTATCGTCCGCAATCTCCCTGATCAGTTCGACCTTATAGGTTTCCCCCATTGATTCAAAGAGTCCGATTGCCTCATCCTTCGACATCACCTTCCGCAGAAAAGGGGAGTTCTTTTTGATCAGCTCCTCCATCTCCTTTTCGATAGCCAGAAGGTCCTCGGGCGTAAAGGGTCTGTTCAAATCAAAGTCATAGTAGAACCCGTCCTGGATCGCGGGGCCGATCGTCACCTTTGCTTCAGGGAAGAGGCGCTTGACCGCATGGGCCATGATATGGGATGTACTGTGGCGAAAGATCTCTTTGCCTTCATCCGAGTCGAACGTTATCGGTTCAATGATTGATTCAATGAGCAGATCACTGACGATTGAGGGGATAGAGGAGATATCACAGGGCCGGCCGTCAACCTTTACTGCAACCGCCTTCAGTCTTTTAAGATGCTTGTCTAGTTCGGAAACCTCATGCAACTGCAGTTCATTTCCACCGTCTAATCTGAGCTTAATACCGAAGCCTCCTGTGTACGTATGATCATAGTATAGATATCATACCTGATATGAATTTTCAAGGTCAATCAGCTTCGGGGCAGTTTCAGAGCATTTCATTGTCTAGAGACCGCGTCTGAAGACGAGCGATACCCATATATCGGCAACCACCTTCTCAACGCATTTCAGTCCGGCCTGCTCCATCCGCGCGATGACCTCATCTTCCTGCCCCAGCATGATACCCGAAAGCAGGACAGTTCCGGAGTCCTTCAGACGGGCCGCAATTTCAGGAACAATCGAGATGATGATCTCAGAGAGCAGGTTCCCTGCAATGAAGTCATAGGTGCCTTCCGCCACGGTTATGCCACCCTCCCTGATTGTGATGTTGTCCAGCCTGTTGAGGCTGACATTCCGAGGGGAAGCCTCGACCGCCAGGGGATCGATATCAACAGCGACCACCTCCCGGAACCCGAGCTTTGAGGCGCAGATGGCCAGAATCCCGGTGCCGGTACCGACATCAAGGAACCGCTCCTTTGCGCGGTGGTCCATGTAACGTTTGATCAGCAGCAGACAACTCTGGGTTGTATGGTGATGACCGGTCCCGAAGACCATGCCGGCATCTATGACAAGATTGATGCGGTCAGGCTGCTCTTTTTCCCATGACGGCAGTATCAGAAATATTCCTGCCACATCTATGGGTTTGATGTTCTTTTTCCATATCTCGTTCCAGTCCTTGTCCGGCAGGTTCACGCATTCAAATGCAAAATCAGGGTCCAGGCCTGAGGCCTTCAGCACCTCCCTGAAGGCGTACAGTCCTTCCTTCAGAACCTCCACCACGCAGGTGCCGTCGAAGTATGCGATGATCTTTTCCTCCAGGTCGGTGACACCGAGGCAGCCCATCTCCGTCAGCCGGTTCACCAGGGCGTCCTTGGATTCTGCAGGCACCGTAATAGTAACTTCATAATAGGTCAATTAATTCTCCTCAGCTGCAATACCAATTTTTGGTTATCTATCATATCGTGATAAACGCAAAGAGTAAAGCATGACGTCTTCGTAAGAAGTCCGTATGCTACGTTGCGCTTCAAAAACCCTTCGACTCCGCTCAGGGCAGGCTCTTTAGGATGTCATGGTGAGCTTGTCGAACCATGCACGCCTTGCCTCCGAAACTTTTTACAAACCCGTCTCATTTTGTCTTCATTTAGAATTATTTCGAATTTATCATGCATAAGACATGAACAGTGAAACGTGAGACGAGATTACTGTATCGATGTATGACATAATAAGATTATATGGGATCGTTTATAAAAAAAGTGACCGTGCAGAAGGGTGATCCCCTGGGCGCCGCTGACTTTCTCGTCGCGGCCTCGGGACTGTCGAAAACAAAGGTCAAGGACGCAATGAACAAAGGCGCCGTCTGGATCAAAAGAAGCAGGGGGAAGCTCAACAGGCTCAGGACAGTTACCGCCTCTCTCAGGCCCGGGGACCAGCTCGAACTCTACTATGACCCTGAACTGCTCGCGAAGAAGCCTCCTGTCGCACACCGCCTGGCCGACCGGCAGCAATACAGTATCTGGCTAAAGCCTGCGGGCCTCCTTGCCCAAGGCACCATGTACGGTGACCACTGCAGCCTCATGCGGCAGGCAGAGCTCTTTTTTGGACTGCAGCGGGAGATCTACCTGGTGCACCGTCTCGACCGTGAGGCAGCGGGGCTGATGGTACTGGCGCACAGCAGTCAGGCGGCTGCCGCGTTCTCGGAGATCTTCAGAAACAACCTGATCATCAAGAAATACAGCACTGAGGTCCGCGGAGACCTTCGCAAAAAAGCACCGCAGGGGACCATCGATCTTCCGCTCGACAACAAACCGGCGGTCACGGCATATGAGGTCGAATCATACAATGAGCAGACAGACACGTCCCTGGTCAGCGTAATCATTAAATCCGGCCGTCTGCACCAGATCAGGCGTCATTTTGAAATGATCGGATTTCCAATAATAGGTGACCCCCGTTACGGCACCGATAATAAAAACACTACAGGGATGAGGCTTGAAGCAATGTCCCTCTCCTTCCTCTGCCCCTTCCTGAAAAAAGAGGTGGAATATAAAATACCGGCTTTATAGCGTGTATCTAAGAACTGGGGAGCGGAACCTTAGTCTTTGACGCCGATGTGTTCGCACTGACCTTTGTCCGGGCAAACGCATGCATCACGTCTGAAAGTGCATTCAGGAGCTCGGTCGAACAGAGAAAACCTTCGCCGTCCATCTCCTTGGTAATATCGATACAGCCGTAGCAGCCGCCCTCCCCGATGATCGGGACCGACAATGCAAGAGCCCTTCCGTCTTCGAGGACGTTTTCATTGCAATATTCGAAAAATGGCTCCACAGGATCATGGGAATAGAAATAGATCCTCGCCGTGGTGAAGGAATAAAGCTCCATCAGATGTCTTATATGCGTTTTCAGCTCTTCAATGGAATGGGCCTTTGTTGCCTCATTCCGGAACCGTTTGATAATAAAGTTATAGTACTTGCGCTTCCTGTTCAGCTCGAAGTTCCTCTTCATCTCCCTTGCGATAGGGACAAACTCGATATAACCCAGAAGCCGCAGTCCGAGCACGGCAAAGATCACCAGGAAGACAACGCCGGCGAAGGCGCTTTTCACCCGCTGACTGATCAACAACAAGGCTATGAGCATGACAAAAATGTTGATACCGTAGATGACGATCAGGACCATCTTCTTCGAAAGCCCTTTTTCGAGCAGTTTGTGGTGGATATGCTCCTTGTCGGCAAGCCCCAGCGGCACTCCGCGGTAGTACCTCCGCAACACGGCGTAGGCCATGTCCATGAGCGGCATACTGAACGCAAGAATCGGGACCATAACCGCAGTCAATGCGGTTGCCTTATGCGAAGACATAATTGAAGTAGCCCCGAGAAAAAAACCTATAAAGAGGCTGCCGGCATCACCCATAAAGATAGAGGCAGGAGGGAAATTATAGATCAGAAAACCACAGAGGGCGCCGATCAGGATGATCAGGGCAAGCTGCAGACGGACCTCTCCACCGGATATGTAAAAAAAGGTAGCTGCAATGAATATAGCTGACCCTGCCGCCAGCCCGTCCAGACCGTCCATCAGATTTATGGCATTCGTTATCACAATCATCCAGATCACGGTCACCGGAAGACTCATCCAGCCGAGCATGATCCTGCCGCCAAAGGGGTTTGTGATCGCCTCGATGCGTATGCCCCACGCATAGATGATCAGGGCGGCCGCCATCTCGGCTATCAGCTTATGGCTGACCCGCGCGCCTCTTATGTCGTCGTAAAGGCCGATAAGAACGATGACAATCGAGCCGAGCATGATCCCGGCAAAGACATCGTGAAACCCTTCCCACACTCCCCGGTAGAGCGAAAACACCGTTGTGACAAAGAACGAGATATAGAACCCGATGCCGCCCAGCCGCGGAACGATGCCGGTATGCACCCTCCTGCCCGTCCCCTTGTCAACCGCTCCGGTCATAAATGAGAGAGGACGCATTAACGGTACGAGAATTGACGAAAGGATAAGAGCTGCTGCGAAATAGGAAAAATACTGGCTGAGACCCATCTGCCTTCACTACCTCCGGGACTTTGCGCTGTCTCTTTACTTTACTCTCGAGAGCAGATTTTTTTCAATCATTCCCTTCCCGGCATCAAATCAATTGACTTGCCGGAATCACTGTGCAACAATGGGCATATGTGGGACTATACCGACAAGGTGAAAGAGACATTTCTCAAGCCGAAAAACGTCGGGGAGATTCCGGACGCTGACGCAGTCGGTGAGGTCGGCAGCATAGTCTGCGGGGATGCTCTTAAACTCTATCTGAAGGTAGACAAGGAAAGCGGGAAGATAACAGATGCGAAGTTCCAGACTTTCGGGTGTGCAAGCGCAATTGCGAGTTCGTCGGCACTTACCGAAATGGTAAAGGGAAAGACACTCGATCAAGCGCTTCAGCTGACGAACCAGGATATAGCCGACTATCTCGGCGGTCTCCCCGACCAGAAGATGCACTGTTCGGTCATGGGGAGAGATGCACTTGAGGCTGCAATTGCCGTCTACCGGGGAGAACCCCTGCCGCTGAAGGAAGAAGGCACGGTCGTATGCAAGTGCTTTGATGTCACCGAAGAGAAGATACGAAAGGTTGCGATTGAAAATCGCCTGACGACTGTCGATGAGATCACCAATTTCACCAAGGCCGGAGGCGGCTGCGGGGAATGTAAAGGCGATATTGAGGCGATACTTCGCGATATCTGGTCCCTGAAGCTTCCGGAAAAACCAGTCGCTGCGAAGAAACTCACAAATCTGCAGAAGATAGCCCTGATCCAGGACGTCATTGAAACCGAAATCAGGCCCGGCCTGCAGGCAGACAACGGCGATGTTGAACTGGTTGATGTTGAGGGTAGCAGAGTCATCATCGCGTTACGGGGCATGTGCACCGGATGCGTGATGTCCGATGTCACTATAAAGGCGATGCAGGTAAAACTCAGGGAACTGGTCACTGAGGATATCGTCGTCGAGGTCCAGTCATGAGCGTTATCTACCTCGATAACAATGCGACAACAAAGACAGCGCCGGAAGTCTTTGAGGCCATGAGGCCGTTTCTGACCGATCTCTACGGCAACCCTTCAAGTATGCATACCTTCGGCGGCCAGATCCATCGAAAGATCGAGGACGCGCGGGCACAGGTCGCAGGGCTTATCAACGCTGATTCCTCCGAGATCATCTTTACGAGTTGCGGGACCGAGAGCGATAACACCGCGCTCATAAACGCAATCGAGACCAATCCACGGAAGAAACATATTATTACAACCAGAGTCGAACACCCGGCGGTCCTGAACTTCTGCCACCACCTCGGCAGAAAAGGCTTCCGCATATCCTATCTGCCGGTCGGCAGCAAAGGAGATCTTGACCCGGACCTTCTCATGAATTCGGTTGACGACGAAACCGCACTGGTTTCGGTCATGTACGCCAATAACGAGACCGGGGTCATCTTCCCGATAGAAGAAATAGCCGAAGCACTCTCGGACCGGGGCATCATGTTCCATACGGATGCGGTCCAGGCGGTCGGCAAAATCCCCGTAGACGTCAAAAAAACCAGGATCGGTATGCTCTCGCTGTCTGGTCACAAGATTCACGCCCCGAAAGGCATCGGCGCCTTATATGTAAGGAAGGGGACACGGTTTCATCCTTATATCATCGGGGGCCACCAGGAGCACGGCAGAAGGGCCGGCACCGAAAATGTCGCCTCGGTCATCGGACTCGGAAAGGCTGCTGAACTCGCGCTGAATCATCTTGAAGAAGAAATGACCTCTGTCAGCAGGCTTCGGGACAGGCTTGAGCAGGGGCTGCTTGCATCGTGTCCGAATGCCGGGGTGAATGGTGATACGCAGCACCGGCTGCCGAACACCACCAATATAAGTTTTGAATACATCGAGGGGGAGGCCATCCTCCTCAGACTTGATGAGTATGGCATCTGTGCGTCTTCAGGCTCTGCCTGTTCCTCAGGATCACTCGAACCCTCGCATGTCCTCCGCGCCATGGGGATAGCCTATATCGCGGTACACGGGTCCATCAGGTTTTCACTGAGCCGTTACACGACTGCTGATGAGATAGAGCGGGTCATAGACATAATGCCGGGAATCGTGAAGGAGCTTCGGGAACTCTCGCCATTCGGGAGAGACAGGTTGACCTGCCGGAAACAGGGATGATACCGGACTAGCGTTCTGACGGCTTTGTTTCTTCAACAGGCGGTTGCCCCTGCTCCGGCGGGGGCTGGTCTGCAGCCCCCCCCTCATTGATCTCTTCATACTCAGGCACCACAATCCCGCGCTTTACCATGATGTTATAGATCAGGCGCGACCGGTTCTGAACATACTTTGACGTGCCGAGCGGATCGAACTTGCGCGGGTTCGGAAGCACAGAGGCAAGCCGGGCCGCCTCCTCAGGATTGAGCATCGATGCCGATTTACTGTAATAGTGACGGGAGGCCGCCTCGATGCCGAAGATCCCGCGGTCGCCCCATTCAGCAACATTGAGGTAGAGCTCGAGAATGCGTTTCTTGTTTATCGCCTTTTCCATCCGATAGGTTATTACCGCCTCTCTGAGCTTGCGGACCGGATTTTTTGAGGGAGAAAGATAGAGGTTCTTGGTAAGCTGCTGGCTGATAGTACTGCCGCCCAGTTTAAATTTCTTTTCCTTGATGTCCTTTTCTATGGCCTTCTGCATCGCCTCGTAATCAAAACCCTCATGCTGCCAGAACTTGTCGTCCTCCCCTATCAGCACCGCCTTGATGAGAAACGGCGAGACGGCACTCAGCGATACCCACTTCTGGTTGACCTTGTATTTCTTCCCCTCGCGCTCCCATTCACGCTCCCGGTATTTCATAAACGCTGTCTTTTTCGGGTTCTCTTTTTTGAGGGCTGCCACATCAGGATAGATGAACTGAAAGGCCGCATAACCGGCAAGGGCTATAAAAAGAATACAGATGAACCTGGCTATAAAGGATTTCTTTTTGTTCTTTGACATATTTTTCGGATCAGAGCAATGTCTGGTCAGTATACGTCATGTCAGTAAGGGTTGCGGTCTCCTCAAGGCCCGGCGCCTTCTGCTGCCGCAACTCCTCGATTTTGCGCAACGGCCTTTCGAGCATATTGGTACGCGTGGTGACGATCGCATCATATTCCTTTTTTGCCGCATCGAGCCTTTCGCCCATGAGCTTGAACTTCTCCTTGTACATCGACCACTGCTTTGAAAATTCAGCAAGCAGCTTCAGTATCTCAGAGGCGGTCCGTTCAAGATTGAAGTTCTCGACAGCCTGCCTGATAACCGCCAGCACTGCATACAGCGTAAACGGTGAACAGAGAATGACCTTCTGCTTCAGCGCCTCATCCATTATCGTCCGGTCCGACTCGTTAATGAAGCCGTAGACCTGTTCATTGGGGATGAAAACAATGACATAATCGACGGTGTTCTCCGCAGGATTAATATAGTCCCTGGTAGTCACCTGCCTCATCATCAGTCTCATATTCTTCAAGAGTTCTTCCTTGAAACGCTTACGGTCATGGTCGGACTGCGCATCGAGGTAGTGTTGATAATTGTCCATCGGAAACTTGACGTCCATATTTATTTTAAGCCTGTTCGGAAGAAGAAAGGTATAATCCGGCCTTCCTGACGCATGCTCAAGGGTCTTCTGTTTAATATAGTTTACGCCCTCGACCAGTCCAATCAGTCTGATGATGTCCTCTGCCATACGCTCACCCCACTCTCCCCTCTTCTTGGAGCTTGCAAGGGCCTGCTTGAGATGATCGGTCGTCGTATTGAGTTTACTGGTGACCTCTTCATGTTTCTGTATCAGTGTCGCGACATGCGTGAGTTTATCGCCACTTGATTTCCCGACCTCCTCGATCTTGCGCTGGAC
>JBARHQ010000155.1:0-21136 GCA_049799315.1 Thermodesulfovibrionales bacterium
CTCCTATGTCATGGACGCCTCTCTCCTGATGAAACAGATCAAGGAACTCAGGATCGAGGCAAAGCTCTTTGCCGGCGGCGCAGCAGGCTTTGCAATCCCGGAATTCATTGACAATGCAAAAGATGCAGCCGAAAATGTGATCACGGCAACGCTCTGGACCCCTCAACTCAAGTACCCCGGCGCAAAAGAATATGCTGAGAAATACAAGGCTAAATACAGGGACTATCCGTCATACCACGGGGCATCCGCTTATGCTGCGCTCTATGTTGTTAAGGACGCACTTATGCGGGCAAAGACCTGGACCCCGGACAGCATTCGCACATCACTCAAGGCCACAAATACCATGACCGCCTTCGGACCAATCAAGTTCGAGGACAAGGAGGGTTACCAGAACCAGAACTTCACTGACACGTTTGTCCTTCAGGTCATCAAGGGAGAGCATGAGACGATCTGGCCCGAGAAGTACGCCAGCAAGAAATATGTCTACCCGGTCCCGACCTGGAGAGAAAGAAGGTAGACGGGTAGCCACGTGACTGCCCCCCAGGTCGAAGTCCTTCTCCAAACGGTCCTGTCAGGCCTCCTCCTGGGAGGCCTGTATGCCCTTATCGGCATCGGCATGACCCTTATCATGGGTGTCATGAAGATCATCAACCTCGCCCACGGAGAGCTGATGATGGTCGGCATGTATATAGCCTATGTCCTCTTTTCAGCCTTCCATATAGATCCATACCTGTCAATACTGGTGGCCGCTCCGGCGCTGTTTCTGCTCGGGGTCCTGATCCAGAAGTTCCTGATCAACCCGGTGATGAAGGTCGACGCGATCATTCCGGAAAACCAGGTTATCCTGACAGTCGGCATCGGCATGGTGCTCGCAAATATCGCTACGATCATCTTCTCTTCCGACTACAAGACCACCCCGGTCGACTATGCGACAAAAGCCTGGTACCTCTCAGATATCTGGAAGGCATCGCCCATAGAACTGTCGCTCTCCCTGCCGTGGTCGGTCTCGTTCTGTTTTGCCCTTATGATTACAGCGGCCCTGTGGTTCTTCCTCACCAAGACCGATATGGGCAAGTCGATCAGGGCCACGGCGCAGGACAAGGATGCCGCCCTGCTCATGGGAGTCAACGTGGAGAAGATGCGTGTTGTTACGTTTGGCCTCGGCTCGGCCCTGGTCGGCTCGGCCGGGTGCCTCTTTATACCGATCTATTACCTGTACCCTGACCTGGGCGGTCAGTTCACGCTGACGGCATTTGTCATAACAATCCTCGGAGGTCTCGGGTCGACCGTGGGCGCCATTGTCGGCGGCCTGATTCTCGGTGTCTTTGAGTCCCTCACCTCAACCTATGCAGGCATGGGCTGGGCGCCGGTCGGCAGGTTCGTCATCTTTCTCGCAGCGCTCATCTTTGTGCCCCAGGGCATTATGTCTCTCTTCACACGAAAGAGGTTCGGCAAGTGAAAAAAGTACTGCCGCTGGTCATTGCAGGCATCCTCGCCCTTCTGCCCCTGGTCGGCCTGAGCTCCTACTGGATGCATATTCTGATCCTGGTGATCATGTGGTCGGTCATCGGCATGGCCTGGAACCTCCTTGGCGGTTACTGCGGCCAGGTCTCCTTCGGCCATGCTGCTTTTTTTGGTGTCGGCGCCTACACCGCCGGCATCCTCTATAACAAGGCCGGCATCTCGGCATGGTGGGGCCTGCCGGTCAGCATAGCCGTCGTCGCCCTCTTTGCACTGGTCATCGGCTACATCTGCCTGCGGCTGAAGGGCCCCTTCTTTGCCCTCGGTACGCTCGCCATGGGTGTCATTCTCAGGGTCACGGCGGAGAACCTCACCACCATTACTGAAGGCGATCTCGGCATCATGATCAGGGAGCGGACCTGGATCGATAAAACCTGGTACTTCTATATCATCCTGCTTCTTGCCGCTGTCTCTTTCTTCGTTGTGAAAAAGGTCATAGAATCGAAGCTCGGCTACTACTTTGTGGCGATCCGCGAAGACCAGGACGCTGCAGAGTCCCTCGGCATCAACACGACCTTTTATAAAACAGTCGCGCTCAGTCTGAGCGCTGTTATTACCGGTCTTGCCGGAGCGTTTTACACAAACTACATGGGATATATCGATCCCAAGATCGTCTTTGCGCTCCATGACATCTCGATCGTCACGATCATGGTCGTCATGGTTGGCGGGGTGGCGACCTTTTGGGGGCCTTTTGTCGGCGCGATCATCATGGTCTTCCTTGCCGAGCTTATCCGTTCTATCCCAAAGCTTGGCGCTGCCCATCATACATTTTTCGGCATTCTGCTCATTGTGATCATCATTTTTCTGCCGAACGGCATAACCGGCG
This sequence comes from Thermodesulfovibrionales bacterium, assembly GCA_049799315.1. Lineage (GTDB taxonomy): Bacteria > Nitrospirota > Thermodesulfovibrionia > Thermodesulfovibrionales > UBA6898 > PALSA-1316. Next base: position 2,348 of record JBARHQ010000155.1, read on the forward strand.
ACAACCCGAAACTGAAACGACTGCTCAGGATAGGAAGAACTACCTAATGGCCATGCTCGAGGTCAAAAATGTTTCGCGTTTCTTCGGTGGTCTTGCCGCCCTGACCGATATCTCCTTCTCGGTCAATAAAGGGGAGATCCTCGGCCTTATCGGTCCAAACGGAGCGGGAAAGACCACTCTCTTTAATGTTGTTAACGGGTTCTACAGTCCTTCTCAGGGAGAGGTCATATTTAATCAGAACAGGATCTCAGGACTCAAACCGCACAAGATATGCTTGCGGGGAATAGCCAGGACGTTCCAGGTCGTCAAACCGCTCCAGCGCATGTCCGTCCTTGACAATGTCATCGCCTCGGCATATCTGAGGACGCTCTCGCGGGCAGTGGCCGAGGCAAAGGCGGTCGAGACCCTGAAATTTACCGGCCTTTTTGACGACCGCGATGTCATCTCAAAGGGGCTTCCCCTCGGAAAAAGAAAGAAGCTTGAGATTGCGCGGGCGCTCGCAACAGGCCCTGAAATGATCCTCCTCGACGAGTCCTTCGCAGGGCTCAACCCGACGGAACTGAACGAATCAATAGAAATTATCCGGAACATCAAGGCAGCGGGCATAACCATCATGATCATTGAGCATCACATGAAGGTCATCATGTCGATATCCGACAGAATCGTGGTCCTCAATTACGGGCAGAAGATCGCAGAAGGCTCTCCTGAGGAGATCAGGGGCAACCCCCTCGTGATAGAGGCATATCTTGGCGATGGGCAAAATGCCTGATATAATGCTTGAAATCCGGCATCTAAACGTTTATTACGGAGACGTCCAGGTGATCTGGGACGTCTCTTTTTCCGTCACCAAAGGAGAGGTCGTGGCCCTGATAGGCGCCAACGGGGCCGGGAAATCGACGATACTCAAGACCATCTCAGGGATCATCCGGCCTGCGCGTGGGGAGATATTTTTTGAGGGACAGCCGATCCATACACGTAAGGCCTACACTATGGTGGAAGCAGGCCTTGCCCATGTGCCCGAGGCACGAAGACTGTTCGTCGAGATGACAGTTGAGGAAAATCTGGATATGGGTTCGTTAAAAGGTGCCGCAAGGACCAACAGAGACAGGACAAAGGAAATGGTATTCGACCTCTTTCCGAGGCTGCGGGAACGAAGGAAACAGATTGCCGGAACACTCAGCGGCGGCGAACAGCAGATGGTGGCGATCGGGAGAGGCCTGATGTCGCTGCCCTCGCTGATCATGTTCGACGAGCCTTCTCTGGGCCTGGCCCCGATCCTGGTGAGAGAGATCTTCAATGTCATCAGGAAGATACGTGGCGAAGGGGTTACGGTCATGATCGTAGAGCAGAACGTTAAACAGACGCTTGCGGTTGCGGACCGGGCCTATGTGCTCGAGACAGGCAAAATCGTGCTGGAAGGAACCGGAGAATCCCTGCTGAATGACGAGCATGTCAGAAAGGCATACCTGGGAGTATAACAATGGAGGTGACGCAATGTTCGTATCAGACTGGATGACAAGGAAGGTTTTTACCGTTGCACCCGACAGCAGTGTATCTGAAGCCATGAACCTTATCCGCTCGAAGAAGATCAAACATGTTCCGGTGGTCAAGGATGGTAAGCTGAAGGGCATTGTCTCTGACCGCGATATCAGGGACTATTCTCCCTCCAAGGCAACCACGCTCGACGTTTTCGAGCTCCACTATCTTCTGGCGACCGCCAGGGTCAAAGAGATCATGAAAAGCGGGGTGATCACCGTAACCTCTGATATCCCGATTGAAGAAGCGGCGATGCTCCTGTGTGACAAGAATATTGGCTGTCTCCCGGTCATGGAAGGAGGCAGGCTTGTCGGCATCATCTCGGACCGTGATATCTTTCATGCACTGATCGATATCACCGGCGTGCGACATGGGGGGCACCGCATCAGCCTGCTGGTTGATGACCGTCCCGGCTCGATCAGAGAGGTTGCCGACATCATTAGGAAATATGACTTCAGCCTCCAGGGCATCATGACGTCATATGAAAAAGTCCCGTCAGGTCACCGGAATGTTGTTATCCGCGTCAACGGCGCAGGAGGCTTTGCCCAGCTCAAGGCTGAACTGACCGGAAACTACCAGGGAGTTACTATCCGGAAAGGCTGAGACGGCGGGAATGGACCGCTTCCGAGGTCTGAAGCAGGCTGTTGAAAAACTCTCATTCTGCCAGCTAAAGCCGTCATACCCGCGAAGGCGGGTATCCAAGAGTCTTTGAAAACATGGATTCCCGTTTGCACGAGAATGACAAAAAAACATCAAAAAACACTTTTTCAAAAGCCTGCTAAAGCAGGCATACAAAAAAGCCCGACTAAAAGCCGGGCTTTTTTTATGCTCTCAGAGAAGGTCTCAGGCGGTAACTACCGTGCAGGACTCTTTCAGCCAGAGGAGTCTCGACCCCTGGACCGTTGCCTTCTGCGTTGCCTCAAGCAGATTACCTGCAGTCTCATCGAGACCGGCATCACGCTTAAAGGGACTGAAGGTCACCTTTGACTTTACTTTCAGCGCTTTTTTGATATCAGTGTCCTTCGGCATCTTGAGCGTTGCTCCCATGGCCTCCGCAATACCGATGATGATTGCCGCGTCCGTCCGTACATCGCCGGAGGGTTCAACAACCTTACGCACCTCTTTAATCCTGCCGAGATAGTCGATGACCGTACCCTCGGATTCAAGCGCATGCGCTGACGGCAGGACCAGGTCGGCCTGAAGGGCCAGGTCGGTCATCAGCGGCGCCTGAACGATCAGAAATTCCGTTTCAGGCCTGGCGGAGACAGGCAGTTCGCCAACCGCATAAAACACCTTTGAAGCAGATGCAATGATGTTTTTGAACTTCTTTCCCTCGGACATAAGCCCCATGAGGACAACACCCTTTGCGTTCGCCTCAAAAGGGACCGCGAGGGCATCTCCTTTTATGAGCGAAAGATTGGCAGCAGCCCTGAAAAGAGACGGGGACGAAAGGATGACCGGAGACTTCGCGGCCATAAAGATATCGGCTGCCTCCATCGCCTTGTCAGACGGATCGACCGGGGAGAGGGCGGAGACCATCTCCTTGGGCGCCTTGACACCCTTCGAGATCAGCGCCTGGGCAAGCTCTCCGATCATCTTCACCTCATCGCCGCAGAGGGTGACGGTGGCGGATGATGCGATCGAAGAATCCGTCGGGTTGATCACAATAAGCTTTGCGCCGTCGTTGTTCATCTTCCGTCTTATCACGGCATGCAACGCCGGCAGCACCCGGTCCCACTGGTCGGTGGCAACACCCGCAAGCACAAAGAGGTCCGCCTGCTCGATATCGGCTGAACCTGACTTCAAGACCTCGGCATCAGCGTAGAGACTGACCGATGAATCATAATCCTTTGTCTTTATCACTTCAGCCGCAAGCTTTTTAAGCAGTGCAGCGTCTTCGTTCAGGATACTTCCGTTGCTGATCACCACAGCGCCTTCTCCGGCAGCCTTCAGTTTTTCTGCGGCCGTCTTGATGGCATCCTCCCAGGTCGTCTCCTGCAGCACCCCATCGACGCGCTTCATCGGGGTCCTGACCCTCATATCTGAATAGATGCTGTCAAAACCGAAGCGTCCGATGGCACAGATATACCGTTCCAGGCTGCCCTCAGGGGCGCCGGCGTTCACCTTGACCACCTCTCCCTCTTTGGTGCTCGCCGAGATGCTGCACGCATTCCCGCAGGAAAGACAGACCGAGGCAGTATGGGCATATTCCCACTCCCGGCCTCTTCTCCAGCGGTTTGCCTCCAGCAGCGCATTGACCGGGCAGACATCGACACAGCTGCCGCAGAAGGTGCAGTCAGATTCCTGCAGCGGCTTGTCGTTGGCCGTAATGACGCGCGAACCCACACCTCTTCCGCTGAAATCAAGCACATTTGTGCCCTGGGCCTTACAGACTCTCACGCAGCGGCCGCAGAGCACACAGTAGTCAGGGTCCCTTTTGATAAACGGGTTCGCTTCGTCGGTCGAATACCCGAATTTCTTCCTCGTAAAAGTCGACTCCTTCAGCTCGAAGTCATAGGCATACTGCTGCAGATTACAGACACCGGCCTTGGTGCAGGTCATACAGTCCAGAGGATGCATCGACAGAATAAGGTCTATGACGAACTTCCGGATCTCCAGGACCTTCTCGGTCTTTGTATTGACCGACATGCCTTCCCGCACCTTTGTCGTGCAGGCGATCAGCGGGGCCTTCATACCCTCGATCTCTACCAGGCAAAGCCGGCACGCACCGATACCCTTCATTCCCTTGAGGTAGCAGAGGTTCGGAATATGGATGCCCGCTGCCTTAGCAGCTTCAATAAGGTTCGTCCCTTCAGAAACCTGCACTTCCCTGTTATCTATCTTCAGATTAACCATTTTAGCCCTTGCATTAGACATTGAGTCCTCCGTTATATGAATAAACTGTAAATTCTCTAAACATTTACTAACCGCTGTTCAGCTCCGGTACTAACCGCTGTTCAGCTCCGGTACTAACCGCCGGTCGGCTCCGGTGCCGACCGCTGATCGGCTTTGGTACTAAACGCCAACCGGTTCCTGCGACCTGGTACCCACCAGGACGATCGCCCCTTCCGGGCAGACCTTAATGCATTCACCACACCGGGTACACCGCCGTTGCCGTATTTCAAAGGGCAGGTGACCGCTTTTGAAAGCCTTCCGGACCTCTCCGTGGATTGCGAAATACTTGCAGACGGCCTTGCATTCACCGCACATAGTGCATTTTCCAGGGATGATCCTGTATTCGATGAGCTTCGCGCACTGCAGATCAGGACAGTTGCCCTCAGCATGTTCCTTATAGACTCCGGTCCCGATCCAGTCGAGGATAAACTTCCCGGTGTCCTTGCCCTTCTTGCAGAATGACGCCTCAATCATGTCCTCCGCGATTCGGGTAAGGGCCAGGACATCCGCCTCGCTCCCCTTTCCACCGACAAGGTTCTGCAGCCTTATCCGGGCCTCATAGCTTCCCATTGCGCAGGGGAAACACCGGCCGCACATCGGACCTGCAAGGAATTCGGTCACAAAGTACAGGGCCTTCTGCACCGGGCAACCCTTTTCCTCCGCAGTGGTCTTTATATCGTCTACTTTCAGTTCTTTTATCTGTTCTGTCATGGGTTACCTCTAATACATATCCTCTGCCATATAGATGACTTCAGGGAGGAGATACGAAACAAGGTCCCTGTATGAGATCATACCAATGACCTTTTCATCCTCAGTCACCGGCAGATGCCTGATCTTCTTCTCGGACATAAGCTGGACCGCTATGGCGATGTCAACTGATGAATCAAGCGTCGTGGGCTTCGGGGTCATGACCTTGCCCATCACCTCTTCATTCATCGCCACCTTTTTCGCGAAACAGTGCATAATATCCCTTTCGGTGAATATGCCTATGAGCTTCTCCTCATTATCGACAATCAGCAGGGACCCTACGTTGTTGCCGTCCATGATCGTCACGGCATCGGCAAGTTTGCAGTCTTTCTTGCAGGTAAGAACCTTCATTGGTTTTGATGCTATTACATCCTTGAGTGTCATCTTAGCCCTCCTTTCAAGGACCTCAAATTTATCAGAAGGAATCCCGAACTGTTCCTCGAGCTTCACCACGCTTTGCTTCCTGATCTTTACCGCGCCGACCGGGCATGCATTATAGCAGGCCTTGCACTGCGTGCAGTACTGGCGGTCGATCGCATAGATATCTCTTGTCTCGGTCACCGCGCCGAAGGCACAGGCCGCCTTGCAGAGTCCGCAGCGTATGCACTCCGGCTGGTTGATGAAAAACACCCCGGTGCCGCCGCATACGTTCGACCTGCAATAGTTGTCATATATATGTTCCTCATATTCGTGCCTGAAATATTTTATCGTACTCAGGACAGGATTGGGCGCGCTCTGTCCCAGTCCACAGAGGGAACCTTTCTGGATCATCTTCCCCAGCTCTATCAGACGGTCGATATCGCCCGGCTGACCCTGGCCCTGCGTGATCCGCTCAAGGATCTCAAGCATCTGCGGCGTACCGATCCTGCAGGGCGGGCACTTGCCGCACGACTCTGACTGGGTGAACGACAGGAAGTATTTTGCGACATCGACCATGCAGGTCTCCTCATCAAGTACAACCATCCCGCCGGAGCCCATCATCGAGCCGACGCGGTAGAGCGAATCGAAATCAACCGGCAGGTCGAGCTGGCCGGCAGGAAGACACCCGCCCGAAGGCCCTCCGGTCTGGACCGCCTTGAATGCCTTGTCCTCGAGAATACCGCCGCCGATATCATAGATGATCTCCCGCAGGGTTGTCCCCATCGGGACCTCGACGAGACCGGTATTTTTCACTTTGCCGGTCAGGGCAAAGACCTTGGTCCCCGGAGAAGTCTGGGTACCAATGCCCAGAAACCAGTCCGCACCCTTCTCGATGATCGGCGGCATGCAGGCGTAGGTCTCGATATTATTGAGATTGCTCGGATAACCCCAGAGACCGCCCCCCACCTCGGAAAGCCTTGGCGGCCGCGGCCTTGGGAAGCCCCTGTCTCCCTCGATCGAGGCGACCAGTGCCGTCGACTCACCGCAGACAAATGCGCCGGCGCCCTCGCGGACATCGACGATAAAGTCAAAACCGGTGCCGAGGATGTTTTCTCCGAGCAGACCCATATCTTCAGCCTGCTTGATAGCTGTCTTTAGATTCTGCACGGCCAGCGGGTACTCATGGCGCACATAGATAAACCCGTAGTGGGCCTTCAGCGCATAGGCGCAGATGAGCATGCCCTCCAGGAGGCTGTGCGGATCGCCTTCCATGATCGCCCTGTCCATGAATGCACCGGGGTCGCCTTCGTCTCCGTTGGCTATCACAAACCGTACCTTCTCCGGAGATTTATTCGTATGCGCCCATTTCTTGCCTGCGGGGAACCCGGCCCCTCCCCTGCCCCTGAGGTTTGCACGGTCGATCTCATGCATAACGTCATCAGACTTCATTGAGCCGAACATCTTTTCGGCTGCACTGTAGCCGCCGACCGCAATATAGTGTAGGATATTGTTCGGGTCGACCAGACCATTGTTGCGCAGGGCAATCCTGAGCTGTTTTTTATAGAAGGGAACATTCTCTACCTCTTCGATCGGATCGCTCATGAACGAGTCCCGGTAGAGCAGAGACCGTAATGACTTTCCGGCAGCAAAGGTATGTGCTATAAGCTCCTTGGCATCTGCTCCCTTGACCTTCTGATAGAAAAAGCCGTGCGGCTCGACCTTCATCACCGGTCCCTTCTGGCAGAGCCCCTGGCACCCGGTCTTGACGATCTCAAGGTCGATCCCTCTTCTTGACGACTCTTCCTCAAGACCAGCAACCAGTTTTTTCGAACCGGAGGCCAGGCAGGCAGTCCCGCAGCAGACCCTCACCCTGTTCTTTTCAGCGTTGAAGGTATCCTCCTTCAATTGCACTCTCAGACTTTTCAGGTCGTTTATGTTGTTCAATCTCGTCATATCGTTATTCCTCTTTCACCGACTTGATCAGGTCGTTCAGCTTCTTCTTGTTGATGTCACCGATCACGTCTTCATTCACCGTCGCTACCGGCGCCAATCCACAACACCCGACACACCCGACCGTCTCAAGGGTCATGGCAAGGTCAGGGGTGGTCTCACCATCCCTGACGCCGAATTCACTCTGCAGGGCGTCAAGGACTTTCCTGGCACCCCTGACGTGGCAGGCAGTCCCCATGCAGACACGGACAACCTTTTTGCCCCGAGGAGTAAAATGGAACTGTTTATAAAAGCTGGCAACACTGTATACCTCTGCAAGGGGGAGAGAAAGTTTTTTTGCAAGCTGGCCCAGGACATCTTCAGGGAGATACCCATAATCTTCCTGTATCATCTGGAAGGTATGCATAAGGACACCCTTCTTCCTGTCCTGTTCACTCAGGATCTTCCCGACTTTCCCGATCACCTGATCGACGTTCAGTTCTTCAACCTTCATTGTTTCACCTCAAGGAATCTTTATTCCGGACGCCGCATGTATCCATTTTATGGCCCCTGCGGTACGCTCACTGCCTTCCAACCGGATAAAAGAGATACCCAGTTTTAAGGAAATATACGGTAACACACTTTTTTCAGGTTTTGTTATTTTATTATCTTATTAGTTTATAAATACCGTAATTCTACATAAAATATCTTGAAAAGACCCTGATACAGGGGCCGGAGAACGTCTATTCTTTTGATACTGCTTTTCGCTTCCATTGTCTCGAAAATGCCCACTCTGGTGTCATTCCGGCTTGCCCGGAATCTTTCCTGAAAAGGACTCCGGACAAGCCGGAGTGACAGAAATGAGAAGCTGAGGCAACGTCCACGCAGTATAAGGGCGCGCACGTCGTTGGCGCGCCGTTCAGGAAAAATCTGGTGGTGGATTTCGGTTAAAATAATCTATAGATATTAGACGACAGGTATGATATCATTAATTTATTTAATGAGTTTATATCAGCAGGTTATAGCTAACTAATCATGGATACCGGAGGTAATGCACAATGTACAGGATACTCAGAAAAGAAGTCCTCAGTGACGTGGTAAAGCTCATGGATATCGAGGCCCCGCATGTGGCCCGCAGGGCGCAGGCAGGACAGTTTGTTATTGTTCGTATCGACGAGTTCGGGGAGCGGATCCCTCTGACCATCGCGGACTTTAACCGCGACCGGGAGACCATAACCATCATCTTCCAGGAGCTGGGCAAATCAACCATGCAGCTGGGCAAGATGAACGAAGGCGACAGCCTCGCCTCGTTTGCAGGGCCTCTGGGCCATCCGACTGAGATCGAAAATTTCGGTACCGTCATCTGCATGGGCGGTGGTGTGGGCATAGCACCGATCTATCCGATAGCCCGGGCGCTGAAACAAGCCGGGAATAAAGTCATTTCAATTGTCGGAGCTCGCAACAAGAGCCTCCTCTTCTGGGAAGAAAAGATGCGGGCGGTCTCGGATGAGCTGATAATCTGTACTGACGACGGCTCTCACGGCCGCAAATCACTCGTCACAGAACCTCTGAAAGAGATCCTCGACGACAAGGACAGGAAGATTGCGAAGGTTTGGGCGATCGGGCCGGCGATCATGATGAAATTTGTCACCCTCGCCACAAAACCTTACAACGTCCCCACCATAGTCAGTCTCAACACCATCATGATCGACGGGACCGGTATGTGCGGCGGCTGCCGGGTCCTGCTGGAAGACGGTGCGCAGTTCGTCTGCGTGGACGGGCCTGAATTCGACGGCCACAAGGTCGACTGGGACAACCTCCTGTCACGCCTGTCGTTTTATAAAGATGAGGAGAAGAAAGCAGTCGAGCATTATGACCACAAATGCAGACTCGAAAAGGCTATCGCAAAGGGGGATAAATAATGGCCGAGCTGAAACCGCAGGACCGGATGAAGATAAAACGGCACGAGATGCCGAACCAGGACCAGATGGTCCGGCGGGCCAATTATGATGAAGTGGCCCTGGGCTATTCCGAGGAGACCGCCCGCACCGAGGCTGAACGCTGTCTTCAGTGCAAAGAGCCCAAATGCGTCCAGGGCTGCCCGGTAGGTGTTTTAATCCCGCAGTTCATCAAGGCGCTGCGGGAGGGGGACATGGTCAAGGCGGTCGAGTGGATGAAGGTGAAGAATAACCTCCCGGCAGTCTGCGGCAGGGTCTGTCCGCAGGAGGTCCAGTGCGAAGGCAATTGCATCCTCGGCAAAAAAGGCGAGGCAGTTGCCATCGGCAGGCTTGAGCGCTTTGTCGGCGACTACGAACTTGCACACCGGAGCTGTCCGCTTGTCAAGGAGCCCGAAACCGGCAAGAAGGTCGCTGTCGTCGGGTCGGGACCTGCCGGTATCACCTGTGCCGTTGATACGGCCAGGGCAGGCCATAAGGTCACGATGTTCGAATCCCTTCACGGACCGGGCGGAGTGCTGATCTACGGCATCCCTGAATTCAGGCTTCCCAAGGCGGTTGTTCATGGTGAAATAGGCTATGCAGTTGACTGCCTCGGGATTGACCTCAAGACTGACCATGTCATTGGCCGCTCTTTTACGCTCAATGAGCTTCTGGAAAACTACGACGCCGTATTTCTTGGCACCGGGGCCGGCCTCCCTTCATTCATGCGGATACCCGGAATCAATCTCAACGGCGTTATGTCGGCAAATGAATTTCTGACCAGGGTCAACCTGATGAAGGCATACCAGTTCCCGGATTATGATACCCCGGTCAGGATCGGCAGGAAGGTTGCGGTGATCGGTGCCGGCAACGTGGCAATGGATGCGGTCAGATGCAGCCAGCGTCTCCTTGCACTGCAGGCAGCACAGACCGGCGAAGCGCCAGGCGAGGCGAACATCGTTTACCGCCGGTCCAAAGACGAGGTGCCTGCCCGGCGTGAGGAAGTGCATCATGCTGAAGAAGAAGGCGTCATTTTCAACTTTCTGACCAACCCGGTCGAGATCATCGGAGATGAGAAGAGGAAAGTGACCGGACTTAAGTGCGTCAGGATGGAACTGGGAGAACCCGACGCCTCAGGCAGGAGAAAACCGGTCGAGATCAGCGGCTCCGAATTCATCATGGAGATGGATACGGTAATCATGGCCCTTGGGACAAACCCGAACCCGATTGTATTCGTGGACGCCGACGGCCTTGAGAGAACAAAATACGGTACTGCCGTCGCCGACGCCGGGTGCGGCCGCACAAAGAAAAAAAGGGTATGGGCAGGAGGAGACGTTGTCACTGGGGCAGCTACGGTCATAAGTGCCATGGGAGCAGGCAAACGCGCTGCGGCTGATATCAATGCTTTTCTCAAGGGAGAAGCAGACTGGGAATAAATAAATCGGCGGATGCTGAGCAGGAGCCCGGCATCCGCCGCAATTGGTCAGAACCGTCAGAAGCCGAAAATTCCCCTCAGCACCTTTCGTCCGCCACCCTCTTCCTTCTTCTCCCGATCCTCTCCCTGGTCTTCCTGACGGGTCTTTTTCTGTCTTGCAGCACGACCTGACGTATTGCCGTCTTCAGCCCCGAGAGTGGTAAAACCGGTCGACTTGTTTCTGAGCTTCATGGTCCAAACCGGGTTCCACTCTGCCTTTGGGTCCTTTGGCTTTGGCGGATAGGCGAGATTCAGCTCATCCCCGTACCCGATAAACTGAAGCATGGCGCCCTTTGCCTCACTGAAGATCCCCTTCGGGACTGCGCAGTTTGTCGTCTCGGGAGTCATGACCACCCTGTCCTTGATAAAGCGCCTCACATCCCCCGGCGACAGATAATCCAACAGTCCGAACCCTATGTCCGGCACAGCACTTGATGTCCAGAAGATCGTCTCTTCTGTTTTTTCATTATGCCCGACGGCCTGGGCAAAGTATCCGATTGCAGCAGGTATTTTCCTCCATGAAAACTGTATGCTGTCGGTCAAAGCTCCGGACACCGAGGTGAAGGCAACCGGGGCCATAAAATCGTTATTCTCCCCGACCTGAAACTTTATGTCCGGCGTATAGTTGCCATGGACAAGATGCTCTCCCAGCAGTGAACTCTCTTTAGGGACCTGCGCTGAATTCATGCGGTTCGGCCATTCGGCAAAGATCCAGCCGGCCCGCGGGCGTGGCGGATATTGTGCAGACGGCATGCGGCCGGACAGACCTGACATGGCCTTTCCGAAATCAGCCATACTCATATTCGCGGTATCGAGGACCTTCGGCTGTCCCTTGCCGACTGCCTCGCCACAGCCCCAATAGATGAGCATCCGCATCTTCGGCTTTTCTATCTTCCCGGACTTTTCTTCATACTCGTGCGGCGCCTTCTCCCTCGCAGGAATTTCAAGGGGAAGCTGCCTGCCCATCTTCTGCCCGGGTGGTATATCGTGGCCTGCCTCAGGGGCGGCAGGAAGGCTCCGGGGAGAAAGCAGTTCAAGGCGGAGGCTCTTCTTCGGTCCAAACTGAGGCATCCCTGCCATCCTGCCGAACATGCCGCTGCCTTCGGACATGCCCTCCTCCATGCCGGGCATGCTGAAATTCTCGGTCGCCACGTTCATCCAGTAGACAGCAGCCGGCGGCTTTTTCTCAGCCGCAGATGAAAGTACAGGAACAACCAGCATGAGACAAAAACAACAAAAAGTCTTCAGAATCAGTGCGGCATTACGGTTTGTCATGATAGTTCCTCCAGAAAAAATATTATTGGGACTGATTAAATTATAGTAGCTGCCCCTGAATGAATTCAATCGCCCGGGATGATAAGGACAATGATCTTCCCTCAGGGAAACAGAAAAAAAGGATTGTGTGTTCCCCGACCGGGGAGCGGTTACTATCCTCAGCAGGGCACGTAATTGATCGTATAGCCGTGACGCCGGAAGACGCTCTTGAAGTCTTCCTTCTCCTCCGGCGTCAGGAAGAGATAAAGAGAAAGGACCTTTTCCTTCGACCGCTCCTCTGTGCAGTTGAACCGGTAGAGCTCCTTTTTAAGGTCGTCCGGCATTATTGTTTCCGAGAGTATCAGTTCGAGGTCCCCGCTCTTGCAGAGCATCGTATGGAGATTCTCGCTCTTCCTGCCGAGATAATATGCCCGGTTGTCCTTGCTGATGATAAAGGTCGTCGGTCCGCAGGCCGCAAGCAGGCCCAGGGTCAATACTGCGATGATCAGTCTCGTCGATATCTTCATGGTGTCCTCCCTGTATGAAGAAGCTCCTGGATTTTTTTTGAAAAAGAGGCAGAACCAAAGTCTGTTCTCCCTACAATCCTCTCTGAGACGAACCCTCTGCGGTCAACAAGGACCGTCGTCGGCAGTCCTACGACTATGTATTTCCTGATAAATACCCCTCCTCCTGTCTCAAGAAGCAGGGGATACGAGACCGGTATCTTCTGGAGGACTTCCAGAACCGGCTCTTTTTTTCTGTCGGACGTAATACCGAGGACTATAAGGTCCTGGTTTCGGAATTTCGTATATAATCCGTTGAGCGACGGCATCTCTTCAAGACATTCAGGACACCAGCTCGCCCAGAAATTTATTATCACAACCTTTCCGCGATAGTCAGCCAGCCGGTGCGTCTTTCCGTTGAGGTCGGTCAGTTCAAAATCAGGGGCAAGGCTGCCTTGACCGGAGTTTTCCGCCAGGCATTGCGTAGAAGGCAGCAGAATCAGAATGGAGATAACGAAAAGATATCGCAATAACAGTTCCATTATTTTTATACCTCAATAATTAATCATAACACAGCAGAGAGGCCATCCAAACGCACTGCTCCGAAAGACAACGAAGCAAATACGGGAGATATCGGCGTTGCCTCACAGGCCCTCAGCATATGCCTACATTTTTATAAGGATTACCCTATGTACCGATGCTACTGTTTTCATTAAGATATATTAATAAATTAAGAAAGGGGTATATTAAATGCTCAGAAAATCTTTGTGGTGGAGAAGGGCTACAGCAGCAATAGGTATCTTTGTTTTGTTTTTATCTTTTGGCTGCAGCGGAGGCGGAGGCACAGACCCTGCGACAAAGTCTTCTCCATCGCCGGCTGCCCGGAATCCGATCAATCCGAACATGTTGAAGCAGTTTACAAACCCGCTTATACAAATTCCAGCTGCTCCCGTGGATCCGAACAACCCGACATCCTATACCGTCACGGCAAGGCAGAAGACTGACTGGGACTTTGGCCTTCTGAATACGGATGGAAGCGCAATTATGGACCCAACTACCGGAAAACCTATCAAATCCACAACCTGGGGCTATGATGTCAACGGGCTTTTCCTCGGGATCTACGCACCAACCATTGAGGCGCGGACCGGTGTCCCGATCAAGGTCAAATATGTCAACGACCTCAGGGACGATTCAGGGAAATATCTGACCAAACATATCCTCCCGATTGATACGACGATACACGGCGCAAACATGGGAGAGCCGGAGGTCAGGATCGTCGGCCATCTTCACGGGGGCCATGTCGATGCCGAATTCGACGGACATCCCGAGGCCTGGTTCACCAACGACCCTGCTGTCCAGGCCCTTTGGGCGCTTCCCGCCGACCCCTCAAGGGGACGGCCTGCAAGGCCGGCCACCAATTTTGTAAACTACAGCTACAGGAATGATCAGCCGGCCGCGACCCTGTGGTTCCATGACCATGCGCTCGGCATCACACGGCTCAACCCCTATGTAGGGCTTGCCGGGTTTTATCTTCTCAGGGATGCCATTGAAGATTCCCTTAATCTGCCGAAGGGGAACTACGAGGTCCCCGTTGTGCTGCAGGACAAGAACTTTTATGCAGACGGCTCGCTTGCCTTCAATACACTGCCGAACCTCAGCACCATCGATTTTACGCCGATGCATGACAAGAACGGCAACATAATACCATCGGTAAAGCCAGAATTTTTCGGGAATGTCATCGTCGTCAACGGAAAGGCATGGCCCTATTTTGACGTCGAACCGAGGAGATACCGGTTCCGCTTCGTCAATGGCGCGGACTCCAGGATGTTCAACCTCTGGTTCCAGGACGCGCAGACCGGCCTGCCTATTACGAAGAACTCTCTGAACCCCGGTGAGTCCTGGCCTGTCGTCCAGATTGCCGCTGAGCAGGGCTTTGCCAACAACGCAGTCGAGGTCGCAACCGGGTCGGGACCAAAAGGTCTTCTGATCGGCAACGGAGAACGCGCCGATATCGTCATCGATTTTTCACACAGGATATTCAAAAACAAGAGTGTTCTGCTCAGGAACGACGCTCCCGCTCCATTCAGTGGAGTGTTCGGTCCTGATGCAGAGGACCCCACGACGCTGGATCCGAAGACAACCGGCAAGGTGATGAAGTTCAATGTGAAGAAGCCGCTGGCCGGTGAAGACACCTCGGCGACCATAGCGTCCCTGAAGGCGTCGCTCAAGAATTTTATAGGGTTGCCGGAATCCGAAAGTGCTGATCACATCGACAAGATCCGCTATATCGATCTGCAGGAGAGAAATGAACTGCAGTCGGCGATTTTCGACCCCCTGACAGACCAGGCAGTCTATCGCATGCAACTGCTGCTTAATGGCCTGAGATTCGACGACCCGATCACGGAAAAGCCGGTGATGAACACTATTGAAGACTGGGTCTTTGTGAATACCACCCCTGACGTACACCCCATGCATCTGCATCAGGTAGCCTTCCAGGTGGTGGAGAAGGGCTATCTTAAGACCGACGGGACTGATGGAAACTATGTCCGTGCTGACGGCGCAGGGATGATGCCCCAGGTAAACGAAGACGCACTTATCCCCAATGCAGAGCCCGGCGGCGATGAAGACAGCGCCCCGGCAGGATCGCTTTATGCAATTGCACCCAACGAAATCAAGGTCTGGAAAGACACCGTAAAAGTGCCTCCGGCAGAGACCCCCGGCCCGGGGACTGTCGTAAATCCGGGTTATGTGCGCGTCAGGGCGCGGTTCGATATCCTGGGAGCGTACATGTACCACTGTCATATCCTCTCGCATGAGGAAAACGAGATGATGAGGCCTTTCCTCGTCGTGGCTACGCCTCAGGAAGCTGTTGTCACTAATAAAAAAGGGGATTTTTTCCTGAATAGATTTCTGGGAAAGAAGTAGTATACACATCCTGAATTCCGGAAGGGGCTGAACAATGCAGTCCCCTCCGGAATTGTCTCTCCTGGACAAAAAATAAGGCGCTGCTCCCGGGAGCAGCGCCTTATTACTAACGGATATTATTCCTGCCGGGCTATTTTGTCCCGGCGTGTAACTTTGCAGACTTGACCGTGTTTTTCATGAGCATGGTGATTGTCATCGGTCCGACGCCGCCCGGGACCGGGGTGATTGCGCCGGCGATCTCCTTGGCTGCCTCGAAATCCACATCACCCTTCAGGATCGGGACCATTTTGCCGGTCTTTTCGCTCATCTTTTCGCCGACCCGGTTGACGCCGACATCTATAACACAGGCGCCCGGCTTGATCCATTCCGGCTTCACAAGGCCGGGGACTCCGGCAGCAACGATCAGGATGTCAGCGCGCTTACAGTGGACATCAAGATTCTTCGTGCCGGTATGAACGATTGTTACGGTTGAATTGGCGCCCTTGCCCTTCTGGAGCATGATGTTTGCAATCGGCTTTCCGACGATATTGGAGCGGCCGACAACAACAACCTCTGCCCCGGAGGTCTCAAAGCCCGCGCGGACGATCAACTCCTGAATCCCTGCGGGCGTGCAGGGCAGGAACTTTGCCTCGTCACCGCCGATCATCAGACGGCCGACATTGACGGGGTGAAAACCGTCCACGTCCTTATCCGGATCGATGGCATTCAAGACCTTTTTTTCATCAACCTGTTTCGGTAGCGGAAGCTGAACCAGTATCCCATGAATCTTAGGGTCCTTGTTGTACTTGTCTACCAGCGCCAACAGATTAGCCTCTGAAATATCTGCGGGCTGGTCATCCTGAATTGAATAGAAGCCGATTTCATGCGCCGACTTCTGCTTGGCAGTCACATAGCTGATCGAAGCCGGATTGGCGCCGACCAGGATGGTGACCAGCCCCGGTACGACCCCGTGTTTTTCCTTAAGTTCTTCTACTTCCTTCTTGAGTTCTGCCCTGATCTGCGCGGCAATCTCAGTACCGCTGATAATCTTTGCTGACATAGTCTTCCTCCTTGTTTATTGATGACATTAATGTATATGCGCTCACTAATCCCTGTTTTTAATGAGTTCCAGCAGTTCCTGCCGCGTCGATTCCTTTGACCTGAAGATACCCCGCACCGCCGACGTCACGGTCCTCGCGCCGGGCTTTTTTACCCCTCGCATCGAAAGGCACATATGCTCGGCATCGATGATGACCATCGCGCCCTTGGGTTTGAGTTTTTCCATGATCACGTCAACCAGCTGGGCGGTCAGTCTCTCCTGCACCTGCGGCCGCTTGGCAAATATCTCCAGGGCCCTCGCCAGTTCCCCGATCCCGGCTATTTTGCCCTTGCCAGGTATATAGGCTATATGCGCCTTGCCGATAAAGGGGAGCAGATGATGCTCGCATACGGAATGAAACGGTATGTCCTTGAGCAGGACAAGTTCGTCATGGCTTTCTCCCTCGATATGCTTCAGAATCTCTTCTGTCGGTGTCTCAAGCCCCGAGAATATCTCCTGGTACATCCGTGCAACACGACCAGGCGTGTCCTTGATACCAGGACGATCGGGGTCTTCTCCGATCCCCTCGAGGATAAGCCTGACGCCTTTTTCTATCTTTTTGAGATCCATTAATTTATTAAATATATTGATAAGTAATTATCATGAACAGTTTTAAAGTTTACCACGTCCCAGAAATGATGTCAAAAGAAATCGCCGCAAGCCTATTGCCCACCATCATAATATAGAAGATTACGTCGTCACTATCTGCCGTGGCACCCGCCATACGTCAATCAATAAAGCACTATATCCAAAGAACAGCAGGATAACGGCAGGTGAGCGGATTCAGCGGCGTTTTGCGCCGGTGCCTCGGAGGTCTGGTATTGCAAGACCGAGAATGAGCGAACCTGCTGTTGTCCCGCTGTTCAGAATAAAGGTGCTGGAGGCTTCATGTCTCACGCCTTCAGTTTCTTCTTCACAAAATCGGCCAGCAGCATGACCTGCAGCTGAAGACGCTCAAACTCCCTGAAGTGGAGTGACTGCGGACCGTCAGAAAGGGCATGTTCAGGATCGGGGTGTATCTCGATCATAATGCCGTCTGCCCCGACCACGACCGACGCAAGCGCCATCGGCAGCACCAGTTTTCTCTTTCCCGTAGCATGGCTCGGGTCAAAGATTACCGGCAGATGAGAGATCGACTTCACCAGCGGGATGACCGACAGGTCAGAGGTATTCCTGGTCGCGGTCTCGAACGTCCTGATGCCGCGCTCGCAGAGTATGACATTCGGGTTGCCTCCCAAAAGTATATACTCGGCCGATGCAAGCCACTCCTCAACAGTACCGGAGAGGCCCCGTTTCAGGATGACCGGCTTCTTCGTCCTGCCGACCTCGTTCAAAAGGTCAAAGTTCTGCATGTTGCGGGCCCCGATCTGGAGTATATCGACATTTTCAGCAACCATGCCGACATGCTCCGGGCTCATCACCTCGGTGACCACAAGAATACCGGTCTCTTTCCTCACCTCATTGAGGAGACGTATGCCCTCTTCCCGCAGCCCCTGGAAGCTATGGGGACTTGTCCTCGGTTTATAGGCCCCTGCCCTGAGCACCGGGACACCGCATTTTTTCAGGAACTTAGCCGTAGAGAAAATCTGTTCCCGGTTCTCAATGGCGCACGGCCCGGCAATCATCAGCAGGCCGGATTTTCCGCCGACCCCGGTCTTCCCTCCGAGCTTTACCACTGAATCGTGAGGATGGAAATCCCTGCTGACGAGTTTATACGGCTTGGTGACATGGATGATCTCGAGTACCGCCCGGTTTTCTCTGAACGGAGCGTCATCAACCCATCCCTGGTTACCGATCACCCCGATGGCCGTACGCTCGGCGCCAGGGATGGCCACCGGCTTAAGACCGAGTTTTATAATGCTCTTGTTGATCTTCTCAATATCCTTCTCCGTTGCAGCGTGATGCAGGACGATCAGCATGATATGCTCCTTTACACTCCAGTGTCTTTGCGGTAGATCATCTTCTGTCCATCCATAAACTAAAAGATTGTCATCCTCGGGCTTGACCCGTGGATCCACGGCATTCTGAAAACAGTGGATTCCCGCCTCCGCGGGAATGACGCCTCACCATACGCACCATACCTTATGAACAGGCTTTCATTATACATCATCTCCCTGACCCGCCGGCAGAAAGTCTTCGTCATCTTCCGGA
>JBARHQ010000156.1:0-32631 GCA_049799315.1 Thermodesulfovibrionales bacterium
GTCTGGAACCGTTGAGTGGTTGCTTCCAGATCAGCCTGGAGTTGTTGTGTGGTTGCCTCCAGTCGTACTGTCTCGCCCTTCAGGAAGTTTCTGTCAGCCTCTATACTGTCTTTTTGGGCGGTTGCTAGCTGTTTCAGAAAAATTTCGGTATTCAGGTCAATTATGATGAGTGATTTCTCCCTGTTCATGGCGACGCAGTATGCATAAAGGACCTCAGGGGTGATATGGTCCATATTCTTCTGAAGAACCTGCAGGTAGGCCTTCTTGCTGAAATCTTCTGTGTTTGCCTTGCGGTTGATCTGAGATTCGTCTGACCACTGATTATATTTTGAGGTTATCTTGCTGATATGGGTGAAGCGGTATTTCTGAGATAAGCGCAGCAGCAGGTCCCAGTCCTCAAAGAGGTCGTAGGATTCATTGACCCTTAAGGTGCTGAGGACCTTCCTGTCGAAGAGCAGACACATAAACGGAATATAGTTCTGGATAAAAAAGACTTCAGGGGCAAAGTCGTGGCGGTAGCTCAGCTGTTTCCCTTTTTCGACGAAGTTGCCGTTCCCGTCGAGTTCCATGAATACCGTCTCGGTGTCGGCATAAGCGATCATGTTCGGCCCGTTCAGGAGCATGGCAGTCAGAGTGGCAATATGGTCGGGATACAATTCATCGTCATCGTCGAGAAACCCCACGTATGCCCCGGTCGCGTTGTCGAGTCCGACATTTGCCGCATGGGCCCTGCCGGTTGTTTTTTCAAGGAGGACATAGCGGAGGAAGACATCTCCGAGGATTTCTTTGAACTCTGCGTTGTCGAGGCTGCACCCCCCGTCATTGACAACGACCGCTTCAATCGGCCTGTATGTCTGTGCCGCAATGCTCCTCAGTGCCCTTTTGAGCAGACGGGGCCTGTCTTTTGTCCGGACTATTATGGAGATGAGCGGCGATTCTTCTGTCATAAGAAATCCTATTATATTTTATATGGCGCTAATAATTCTATCCGGCGAAGACAGTGCCTGTTTAGGACTGCGGGGATGTAGCGGGGTTAAAATGCTCCTTCCCGCATGATAACGATCCTGATCGTCTTCAGGATAATGACGATGTCGAGCCATAGGTTCCAGTTCCGGACATACCACGAGTCGAGGGTAAGCCGGTATTCATTTGATGTGGTGCTTCTCCCGCTCACCTGCCAGAGGCCGGTGATTCCCGGTTTGACAGAATGAATGATCTCGCTATGGTCCTGCAGTACTTGCTGCTCCCGTGGAAGATAGGGCCGCGGACCGACCAGACTCATTTCCCCCCTTAGTACATTGAATATTTGAGGTAACTCATCAAGAGATGTCGACCTGAGAAACTTACCGAACCGCGTAATCCTCGGGTCATTATCGAGCTTCCAGTAATGGTCCCACCGGTCCCGAAGCTCAGGGCTGTTTGCAAGAATGGATTCGAGAATTTCGTCAGCGTTTTCGTACATGCTTCTGAATTTAATGCATTTGAAAATATTGCCCCGTTTCCCGACCCGCTCCTGCGAAAGGAAGGCGGGACCTTTGGAATCGAGTTTTATCAAAACAGCAATGGCAGCCATCGGGATTACGAGAACGAGGAGAGCAAACAGGCTGCTTATGATATCAAAGCATAATTTAATCAAAATATTTACAGGGTTTGAGAGGTTGTTTTTCATTTCGAGCGCAAAGGCCTCTTCGGTCGAAAAGTGCTGGAGGTTGGTCCCGAGGACGGCAATGCCGAATATATCGGGGACAAAGAGTATGCGATCAACCTTGTGCTGCAGATGATTTATAAGCCCCTGCAAACGTTCCTTGCCGGCACCCGGCATTGCTATGAAGATCTCTTCTACCTCTGCCCGATTGATATAGCTGAGCGCCTGATCGATTCCCCGGTGGATCTTGATCCCCTCGATTTTCCCCCCGCACTTGGCCGGGTCGTCATCAACAAACCCGATGACTTTATACCCCAGGCTCGGCTCCCTCCTGAGCGCCCTGAGAATCAGCTCTCCTGTTTTTCCTGCCCCGAGTATGAGAATTCGCCGGTTTAAAAGGCCCATTTTCCTGAGAGTCTTTTTTGCCAGCATGTGGATAAAAGGGAGAAGAAGGACCGCGAGCACTCCCATGAGGATGATCACTATCCTCGATACCTCAGCGCTCAGTTTCCCGATTGAAATGATTATAAATACTCCTGCGGTTGAAAGAAGTGCAACCTTCCATAGCGCTTTTATCTCGTCCCAGAATGAGGCCCTCATTGCATAGAGACCTTCATACATGAAAAAAAATACCCAGATCATAATGATCCACCAGGTGGACGATGATCCCCGTCCCTGGGGAAGCCCTGCATAGACAAGCGGGAGAATGTTGTGACGAATTCCGATAGCCAGATAAAATATGCCCAGGATCGAAAGCACGTCTATCAAGAAGATGCAGGCATTTTCCGCCAGTGTCTTGAGCTTCCGTGCGCGTTTTCGATTCACCGTTGTATATTCGCCGGCCACATGCATAGTGGCATGGGGTATTTCATGCAAAAAGTTGTATTCACTCCAGTATCCAAGGTATCCAATTATAGCTGAGGCAGGCCGCTTATAGAAAGACTCCAGCCGAATCTTAAAAGGACTGCCGATGGTACCCGTAATGCCTGTGCCTATTGCAATTACTTCAGAATAATATCTGTTTTTGGTATAGTAGTATCATGTTAATTATACCAGCGATAGATTTGAAGGACGGACAATGTGTCCGGTTACAGCAGGGTAAAAAGGAAGCGGTGACAGTCTATTCCCGTGACCCGGTCACTACGGCCCGGAAATGGGAATCATGTGGTGCTAAGGTACTCCATATTGTTGATCTCGACGGGGCCTTTACCGGGACACAGAGGAACCTTGAGAGCATTCTTCAGATCCGGAGGCAGTTAAAAATAACCATCCAGGTCGGTGGCGGGATCCGGGACATTGTGACCGTCGATAAACTCGTATCCGCAGGGATCGACCGTGTCATCCTGGGCACCTCGGCGATCGAAGACCCTGGTTTTGTGGTTGAGGCCTGCAGTAAATTCCCGGGCAGGATCTTTGTGGGCATCGATGCAAAGGACGGGATGGTAGCTGTCAGAGGATGGGAGGAAGTAAGCACCATTGAGGCTAAAGAGCTTGCCAGGAGGATCGAGACCGTCGGCGTCTCCGGGATCATCTATACGGATATTGCACGGGACGGGATGTTGACCGGCCCGAATCTTCCTGCTCTCCAGGAGATGATAAAGACCGTTACAATCCCGGTCATTGCTTCGGGGGGGATCGCGACGATTGAGGATGTAAGAAATCTTTTGTCAATTCCGAACGTATGGGGAGCGATCACCGGGAAGGCGATCTACGCCGGATCCCTCGATCTGAAAGAGGCGATCAGCGTCGCCGCTGCTGCAGAACATGCTCGCTAAAAGGATCATTCCCTGCCTTGACGTCAAGGACGGACGTGTGGTCAAGGGCGTCAGTTTTGTCAATCTGCGCGATGCCGGAGACCCGGTTGAAAATGCAAAATTCTATGATGAGCAGGGGGCCGACGAGCTCATCTTTCTTGATATCACCGCCTCTCATGAAAAGAGGAAGATCATTCTGGACATTGTCGCGAAGACGGCAGAGGATGTTTTTATGCCCCTGACCGTCGGCGGCGGCATCAAGAGCCTTGATGACATCCGGGACCTGCTCAATGCAGGGTGCGACAAGGTCTCTATCAATACAACTGCAGTGAAAGACCCTTATTTCATCAGCAGGGCTGCTGAGCGGTTCGGCAGCCAGTGCATTGTCGTGGCAATCGACGCCAAAAGGGTTGCCGATAATATGGATGGTGCAACAGGAGAGGACTGGTCGGGCGACCCCGGCATGCAGGATGTCATCCTCGATCTGCCGGTCCATGAACTGACCTGGGCGATTTCGACACATGGGGGCCGGAAGATGAAGCTGATCAATGCGGTCAGGTGGGCAAAAAAGATGGAGGAACTCGGAGCCGGGGAGTTCATGCTGACGAGTATGGACAAAGACGGCACAAAAGACGGCTATGATATTGAACTGACGAGGGCCATTTCGGAGTCAGTATCCATTCCGGTCATCGCATCGGGAGGTGCGGGGACCCTCGAACATCTCTATGAGGGTGTGGCATTCGGCAAGGCCGATGCTGTGCTCGCCGCCTCGATCTTTCATTTCAGGGAATATACGATCAGGGAGGCGAAAGAATACCTCAGGGACAAGAATATCCCTGTCAGGATTTAGTCTTTCACTCCCCCCGTTTATCCGGTCCCGTTCCTGCAAGTGAGCGGATCTTGCTGATCCGTTCTGTTACCGGTGGGTGCGAATAGTTGAATGCCGCATACCATGGATGGGGGTGCAGATTCGAGAGGTTGTCCCTGGATAGTTTCAGGAGTGATGTTGCCAGGCTCTCAGGATCCTCTGTCAGTTCAGACGCGAACCGGTCTGCCTCTTCCTCGTGCGTTCGCGAAATATAGTTCGACAGGGCGGCAAACGGAAGCGTGACGATGCCTGCGATAAAGCTGAGGATGACCACCTTTGCATAGAACGTTGCTTCCTGCAAGCCAAACAGTGCCGCCGGAAGGTCGCTTTGCAATAACCTGAATGAAATATACATCCCCGCCAGCGCCAGGATTTCAATAGTGATGATGCGCTTGAGAATATGCCGCTTTTTCCAGTGCCCGATTTCGTGGGCCAGTATCGCGACGACTTCCCTGTCATCCATTTTCGCAAGCAGGGTGTCGTACATGACGATCCTCTTGACCTTTCCGATGCCGGTAAAATAGGCGTTGGTATGATGGCTTCTCTTTGAGGAGTCGATCTTCAGGACACTACTGATCTGTATTCCTGCCTTTCCCATGGTTTCCCTGATTCTGTCAGTCAGGGCTTCTCCCTCAATAGGGGTAAATTTATTAAAGAGCGGCTCGATGACATAGGGCGAGATATACATCAGAAAAAGACTCAAGGCGAGGAAAAATCCCCAGGCATAGAGCCACCAGTACTCAGTGCTTGACTGGACGATCCAGAGGCCTGCTGCCGTGACCGTGCCAAGAAGTATAGTTGACAGAAGCGCGGACTTCAGAAGGTCCGAGACCCAGAGCTTTCCGGACATGGTGTTAAATCCGTACCTGTTTTCTATCCTGAATGTATTAAAAAGACTGAACGGCACTGACAATATTGTATTGATATACTGCAGAACCAGGAAGAACACAGTCCCTGCAGCGATGAACGAAAGATGCAGGGAGTTCACCCATGCGTCATAGCGGCCGATAAGACCGCCGAAGAGAAATATGAGCATCAGGACATTGCCGGTGACCGATTCGACCATCCCGAACCGCGTCCTGTCGAGCGTATAGGCTATCGTTTTTTTGAGAGTGGCCTCATCTATATCTTTTTCGAACCCCGCCGGAATTTGCCGGCCATGACGCTTCATATGCCTGAGATTCAGCAGTTCAAGCCAGTAGTCGGCCCCCTGGACCAGGAGGTAGGCACACAGGATTATGGTCCGGTATTGATGCAGGTTGTCCATCGAATGGTATTATACTACCGGTGGTTATGATTTGACATGAAGATACTCCAGATCATCTACGAAAGCCCGGGAAGTCCGTTTGGGTTCGGTGGTGCAGGGGTCAGGGCTTCCGAGATCTATCGGCGATTGACCTGTCGGCATGAAGTCACCCTTCTCTGTATGAAATATCCCGGGGCCAGTGACGGAGAAATCCAGGGATTGAGACATATCTTTGTCGGGGCCGGGAGCCCGGACCTCGCAAAAAGCGTTCTTTCCTATACCATGAAGGCTGCGGCGTTTGTCCGCAGACATGGGGATGATTTTGATGTGATCGTTGAGAATTTTTTACCGTCGACCCCTTTCTGCTCAGGCTTTTTTACCCGGACGCCGGTGGTCCTGCAGGTGCAGGGTATCATGGAGCAGCAGGCCTTGAGCAAATTCCCTCTGTACTATGGCCTGCCGATGTATCTGGTCGAACGGTTCTACCCGTCCTGGTATCACCGGTTTATTTTTGTTTCCCCGGTTACGAAGGACAAGGTGATGAGGCGGGTGATGGGCAGGGTTGATTACTGTGCAGTGATCCCCAACGGGGTCAATGCCGGGTTGCTTGAGGCGACCCCTCTTGACGGGGATTATATTCTTTTTTTCAGCAGAATCGATAGCCATACGAAAGGTCTCGACCTCCTGATTTCGGCATTCACTGCTCTTGCAGACCGGTACCCTGGCATCAGACTGGTCCTCGCAGGATATGAATTCGACCGGTTTTCATCTGTGGTTTTAAAGGTCCCTCCTCATGTAAGAAAACTGGTCAGTTATGCCGGTTTTGTTGCGGGAGACGAAAAAACAGCGCTGCTATCGGGTGCGAGGGTTGTTGTACTCCCTTCCCGCCATGAGTCCCAGCCGGTGAGCCTGCTTGAGGCTGCTGCTTGTGCAAAACCGGTTGTTGTAAGCGACATCCCTGAGCTGGCTTTTGTGGGCGAAAATCAGTTCGGGCTTAGTTTCCCTGCCGGCTCGGACACCGGGCTGAGGGAAAAACTTGCCCGGGTCCTGGATGATGAAATCCTGAGGAGGCAGCTGGGCGCTGCCGGCCGTGTCTATGCCCGCCAGTTCCTCTGGGATGGTCTTGCGCAGCAATTTGAAAATGCTTTACAATTGACGGCCAATGGGAAAAAATAAAAACAAAGCCGTTCAGCCTTCACTGCAATCTGGCCTGGAAGTTGTCCCCTCCGTAAACCTCAGGATGCACCTGCTTTTCTTTGCATTTCTCTCCGCAGCTGTTTTTCTGGCGTATTCAAACTCACTGACCGGCACATGGGCCCTGGATGATACGGCGATCGGGCAATATGCGAGCATAGAGAAGAGTCTTGACCTGAGGCTCGGATACCGGCAGGTTGCCTATGCATCTTTTCTCATCAATAAATGGATCAACCCCCTCGATCCAGTGAACTACAGGACATTGAATATAGCAATTCATATTGTCAATTCAGCGCTTGTCTACTGGCTCGCTTTTATTACCCTGCGTCTTCCCGGCATGCGTGAGCGGTTTAGCCGGTATGCTTATCCGGTCGCAGTGCTGAGCAGTCTGGTCTTTGCCCTGCACCCTGTCAATATCAATGCGGTCTCGTACATAGTCCAGCGAATGGCTTCTCTGGCGGCCATGTTCAGTCTTCTGGCTCTGATCAGCTATATATATGGTAGAACCGTTGCGTCCGGAATTCCCGCGGTCTCTCTTTATATCCTTTCTGCTGTTTTTGTCTTCATGGGAATATTCTCAAAGGAAAATGCCGTTATGGCAATGCCGCTCATTGTGCTATATGACTATTTTTTTATTGCCAGGTTTGAGCAGAACGGACTCTGCAGGAAAGTGGTGTTTGCCGCATTAGGAGCATTGCTGCTGCTCGGGGCCGTCTCGGTGTTTCTGAATCTGCATAAGGTCATCGGGAAAATGGCTGGTGTCCTGTGGAATATGAATCAACCTGTGCCTGCTACAGGATGGACAGCGGTTGATGTGTACTGGACCCCCCAGCAGCATATCCTGACAGAGTTCAGGGTCATCGCCAGATACCTCTCCCTTCTGGCGCTCCCGCTCCCTAGTCGCCTGGTGTTCGACTATTGGGGGTATGTGCCTTCGGCAAATATCAGCACTCCTTGGTCGACCCTCTTCTCGATGTTCGCAATCGTCGGAGTTATCGTGTTTGCCATGGTGAAGAGAAGGACGCTGACGTTCATATCCTTTGGCATCCTCTGGTATTTTATCGCAATCTCTCTCGAGAGTTTTATTGCGGTCGGTTCAGACTTCTACTTTGAGCACAGGAATTACCTGCCGGTTACAGGTCTTTTTTTTGGTGTTTTTGCCCAGATGGCGATTTCTTTTAAAGACATTCTTTTCCGGCAAAAGGCCTTATGGGGAGTTGTCCTGGTCCTGTCGGCAGTCCTTGGGGGGCTGACTTTCCAAAGGAATCTTGTCTGGAAGGATTCAATAACTCTCTGGACCGATACAGTAAATAAGGCGCCGCAGAACCTGCGGGCATCCATGGCCCTGGGGAATGCCTATCTCAAGTCTGCAGATCTTGCGTCAGCAGGGAGGCGTTACGCAGAGATTCTGAAACAGGCATCTACTGACAAAAGGCCGCAATTTTTTCATGACGCGGCCTACAGCCTTGGGATGGTTAATCTTTTCCTTGGCAACCTTTCAGAGGCGAAAAAGATCATTGACCTTATGGATGCAAGGCTTGCGGGTGATCCCTCAACCGGAGTGCTGCGGGGCTTCCTCAGTTCAATGGCAGGGGACACTGCAAATGCGATCAGGCAGTTGAACCAGAGCTTGTCAGAGGTGATCGGGCTTGATACGGTCATCGTCTATACATTGCTTGGCGACACTTATCGCCGGGCAGGTCAGCAGGACAAGGCGCTTGAAAGCTACAAAAAAGCGCTGGAACAGGACCCCTCTTTTACTGCTGCCCATTATGGCCTGGGGAATGTCTATTTTCTGTTGAAGCAGATCGACAAGGCTGAGGCGGCAACGAGCAGGGCATTAGCCCTGGATCCGGTCAATCCCCTTGCTCTTGCACAGATGGCGGACATCGTGCTCATAAGGAAGGGTCCTGTTGAAAAGGCACGGCAGTTTGCAGAGAGGGCTGTTGCGGCTTCACCGCCTTTTTATCAGCCCTACGCCTCGATGGGTACGGTGATGGTTCTGCTGGGGAATGAGGCTGATGCGGATGTTTTTTTTCAGAAGGCAGCGGAACGCGGATTGCGCGGGTATCTGCTTCCCTATACCCGTGCCCGTGCGTATTTCATGAAGGGGGACAAGGAGAAGGCATCTTTATACCTCCAGGAGATCCTGCCTATGGATGATGCCCCGGCAGAACTGAAAAATGTCATAAGGAAGGACCTCGCCCGGCTCTAGTTACTGGCTCTAACTGTGCTCAGCCTGCCCTGGCTTTTTCTCCCCAAGGTTTTTTTTGTCCATTTCGAATTCCATGATAGCTATTTTCTGGCTCAGTTCCTTCAGTTTCCCCTTGAGGTCGGAGATGACCGCGGAGAAATAGAGCAGGGCTATGATCAGGCAGAAGATGATCCAGGCAAAGACCAGCGCGGGCGGATACCCGATGCCGATCTTTTTTGCAAAGGGGTCGATGATCACGTCGGCCACAGAGCTGGCCATCAGGAGCAGACTGACGGCAAACCACGCGATCGAGAGTTCTTCCCTGAACTTGTTGCGGCGCACCAGTTCGAATATAATCAGAAAGAGGGTGATTCCCAGTCCGAAAAGCATCAGCCGCATACCGAAGGACATTTTACCTCCCCGTCCTTTTCATCAGTACCATGATGATTGCAAGGAACATTTTAACAATATAGATTAACGGCTTCATGCCGCTGTGCATTGATTTTCCGGTCTGGTTTTCGGTCATCATGACCGGGGCCTCGGCTATTCTGAATTTCTTCTTGTGCAGCGCCATGATGATATTGACGTCAGGATAGTCAAGGGGATAATTATCACCCTCGGCGAGATATTCAAAGGCATTTCTGTTCAGGAGCTGGAATCCCGAGGTCGGGTCCGTGATCCTGACACCGGTATAAGCCCGGGCTATGCCCGAAAAAACGAGGCTGCCGATCTTTCTTGTGAGGCCCATCCGGTAGGCGCCTTCGAGGAAGCGCGAGCCGATCACAACATCCGCACTGTTCTCCTGCATGACCTGAATGAGGTTTTCGACCGACGCCGGTGTGTGCTGGCCGTCAGCGTCCATCATAATGATGAAATCATACCCGTTCCTTACCCCGAACCTGAACCCGGTCTGCAGTGCGGCCCCATAGCCGAGATTGAACGGGTGGTTGATCACCATGACGTTGTCTTTTGCTGCGGTCCGTCCGGTAGCATCAATTGACCCGTCATTGACGACGAGGACGTCGGCAAAGGGCACGTTTGCTGCAACCTCCGCAAGAACGGCGCCGATTGATTGCACTTCGTTAAAGGCAGGCAGCACAACAAGATATTTCAGCATAGTTTGTCTGTGATTATATATTATTTTCTGTTATGCTGCGCAACAGTATCCTGGAGAATGACATCGAACCGCAAGGCGATAGCGTCCCAGGTGAAGTTCGTGACCCATTTTCTGCCCTGCTGCCCCATCGCATGCAGGTCTCTTCGCGATGCAAGCTGACTGATTGCCGCCGCCAGAGAGTCAGTGTCCCCTTGTCTGAAGGAAACCCCTCCGTCGCAGGCGGGGACATAGTCCAGTTCAGGGATATCGCTGACAACGAGCGCCTTGCCGGAGGCCATGGCTTCGAGGGCAACGATCCCCTGGGTCTCATACCGTGAAGGCATCACCACCATGAGGGCGTCCCTCAGAAGACAGGTTTTTTCATCCCCGGCAACCCAGCCGCGAAGCTCGATCTTTTTCTGAACATCTGAAGGGAGTTTCC
This sequence comes from Thermodesulfovibrionales bacterium, assembly GCA_049799315.1. Classification (GTDB taxonomy): domain Bacteria; phylum Nitrospirota; class Thermodesulfovibrionia; order Thermodesulfovibrionales; family UBA6898; genus PALSA-1316. Next base: position 10,440 of record JBARHQ010000156.1, read on the forward strand.
CGATCAGCTGCAGAAGACTATCGTGGTCTCTTCCGCTCCCGGCGATGACCAATCTGATGTCCGGGCACCCCCGGCTAAATGAATGAAAGGCTGTAAGGAGTATGTCAAGCCCCTTGTGGTGGATATCAAGCCGTCCCAGATATAAGAGGTAGTCTGCTTCAGAAGGGGTGCACCAAAATAAATCGTCAGGTGCCCCGTTTGAAAGGACCTCAACGCGTGCCGTCGCACCGAGAGTGTATTTTTCGAGCGTCTGCGGTGAGACCGTGATGATCTGGCGGTATCCGCGAGGCCTGAACCGCTCGAAACAGTAAAGGACCAGGGCGAAAAGGGGGTTGTATTTTTCGAAATATTTGCGTCCGGTATATCCCTGGATCTGGAGAATGACCGGTTTTTTTCTGTAGTGGTCCAGAAAGGTCGGGATTGCCGGCGAAAACTCCTCGATAATGACATCATATTCGCCCCCATGTTTTCTGACAAATTGTGCAGCCCTGAAGGCATAGGACAGCAGAGTAGTCGCGAGGCGACTGCTTTCAGTGCCAACGAACAGGTGGCGGATGCCTTCGATCATATTGTTCCGTGCTCCGGGATATTTCTTGCACAGGACGGTGATGTCATGACGTTTATTAAGGCGGGTGTATATCTGATATGCCCGCTCGCCGACCCCGCCGATGCCGAAATAGTCACCCTTGCTCTCATAGAGGAGGTGGAGGATCTTAAGTCTGGATTTCTGTTGTCTGTCCATTGCTTTTGAAATTTTAACATACTGTGACAATGAGCGGGTTGCTAACAAAATATGGCAGTACCATGGTAATATATAAAGAAACATATTTGTTTATTGGCAGGCTGGTACTGGAAGCAGATTTTAATAAATAATAAAATGTCAGGTATGGAATATGCTTGTTATTTTATAGATGATGCATAGATGAACGGCACGTGTGAGAAGGGCCGAGGTGAATTGTCATGTGTAAGCTGTTAAATGCTCTGGTCGTCAGTATTTTTATAGCTGTCTGCTTCCCCGTTGCCTTGTTTGCTGCTGGTCAGTCAGGGGGTAGAATGGAATCCGTTACAGCGCCTGCCCCCCTCATTGCCTTGCCTTATGATGAGCCGTTCAGGATAGAACCTCCGCAGATTATCTCGACCCTCGGGCTGATGGATGCAACAGCAGCCTCTGTAACTGTTAACTATTCACTCCCAGGGCCGGGATTCTGGGACGGTGATACATGCGAAGCCTGGCCTGCTGCTGCTCAGGCCGCCTTTGATTATGCTGTGAGCATATGGGCCACACAGATAAGCTCGTCTGTCCCTGTTGTGATCGAGGCCTGCTGGGCATCTAGTTTCACGGGAAACATTCTTGGTCATGGGGGTGCTACCGGTAATTATTATGGAAACATGGGTATGCCTTTTGTGGATACCTTCTACCCGGTTGCTCTGATTAATGCAGTGCGCGGGAATGATTTAATGAACGGGGCCGAGGCAGAAATCGCTGTTGCCTTTAATATGAATTATTCCTGGTACTATGGCACTGATGGAAATACCCCCTCCGGCAAGATCGACTTCGTCAGCGTTGTGCTTCATGAGATAGGACACGGACTGGGTTTTTCGGGGACGATGAGAATATCTTCCGGGCTCGGAAGTTGGGGCTGGGGAGTTTCCAAGCCCGGGATCTACGACCGCTTTACCGAAAACGGTGCGGGGCAGGGCCTCATCAATACGGGTATCTTTTCCAATTCCTCAGCCGTGCTTGCAGCACAGTTAACCGGGGGGAGTATTTATTTCGACGGCCAGAACGCGAATGCTGCAAATACTGCCAACGGCCAGGGGCCGGTCAAGCTCTACGCCCCGGCGTCATGGAGTTCGGGTTCCAGTTATGCGCATCTGGATTATGACACCTATAGAAACACGGAAAATGCACTTATGGTATATGCCATACCGTCTCAGACTGCCCGTCACAGCCCCGGGCCGGTGATGCTCTGCCTGCTGAAGGACATCGGCTGGACAGTGCCGGCAGCGTGTGATACGATAAACTTGAGCAGTTTTGCCCAATCCGTTGCCCATTCAGGCGGAACGGGCAACGTGACTCTTGTCAATGGTCGCTGTTGCGACTGGACAGCGGTCAGCAATAATGCTTCATGGCTGAATGTAACCTCTTCATCTTCGGGGAAGGGGACCGGATCTGTCGGATTCACGGTAGATTCCAACCCGGGAGTAGCGCAGCGGACCGGCACCATAACCATTGCAGGCCAGATCTTTACCGTTACTCAGGATGGCAATTTGCCTACAGTTGCTGGCTTTGATTTTTCTCCCCTTACTTCCGGAAGTGTGCCTCATAATGTATCGTTTGCTGATACTTCAACAAATGCAACCTCATGGGCGTGGGATTTTGGTGATGGAGCGAGCAGCACGCTCAGAAATCCATTCCATACATACCAGGTGGCGGGGACAGGGACATATCCCGTTACCCTGACGATAAATGGCGGGGAGGATTCAGTGTCACATGATATCACAGTCTCGCCTGACTGTCCGAATCCGGTTGCCAGGCTCGTGATCAAGAACGTATCTGGCAGTTCTCTCCTTAATGCCTACGGCCTGGTGACGAATGATTGGGAGACTATTCAGGTGCAGGCAGTAGAGCAAAACGGGCCTTTTACGTTCTCGGGAGCCAGGCCTGTACAGCTTGAGGGTGGTTACGACTGTGAATATTCCGTGAACAGGCTTTATACGGTACTGAAGGGAACTGCGGCCATAACCGGCAGCGGCTCGGTTATAGCGGATAATCTGCTCGTCCAGTGATGCAGTACGCTAGAGGGGGGATGATGCTCTTTGATCATAGAGTATAATTAAAGAAAAATAATAGTAAAATATCATATGTTTGAGTATAATAGTTCAAGGAAGTAAACTTTTACAGTGCTATATTGCTGATGGTTTTGAAGGTATCAGGGCTTTTTGGATATGAATTTTAGTGTAGGACAAAGCTTGCAGGTTTGTGGGGTAATATACTGGCATAAGATTAGAATTTGGCAGGTAAAATAAAGGGGCGTCGCCTCTGAAGAAAAACATATTTATTGTTGAGAGGAGGTATCTCAGAACAGGGGACCAAAGTTTTTTTTGGATGTGATATCTTTAATAACGTATTTTCCGGTTAAGGAAAGGAGAAAAGAATGAAAAAATTATTAGTAGTAATCTTGGCAGTAGTGGCAATAACAGGTTTGCTGGTGGTTCCGTCATTTGGGGCGGACAAACTGTTGGTGAAGGATGCAACTTCTGCGACTCGGTTTGTTGTTAAAACAGATGATACTACAAATCTCGGGTCCGTGGGGGTGAATGTTGCAGCTCCCGCATATAATTTTGACGTTTCTGCAGGTAATGTGTCTAAATCATCATTGCATTTTTCACTGAACGGAACTGATACAGGAGGATATATAACATCAGTTTTGGATAATAATTTTTTTCTGTCGTCCGGTGCTGCTTGGGATAATGTTGCCGGTGGTTGGGTAGCTAAGTCTACGTCTGCTGTTGCCGCAGGTACAGGTGGTCAGGGGTATCGAGTCTTTTTGTCTAACGCATGTACTCCAGGGGTGGTGTGTGCAGGCCTGTCAACTCCAAAATTCAGAATTGACTATGCAGGTAATGCATATGCAACGTCGTGGAACTTGATTTCCAGCAGGCAGTATAAGGATAATATCCAGACGTTAACTGCAGAAAAAGCTACTGATGCGCTGAAGAATCTCAATCCGGTTACGTTTACCTATAAGTTAGATCCTGACCAGAACCATGTCGGTTTTATCGCAGAGGATGTTCCCGATCTGGTTGCAGCAAAAGACAGGAAAAGTCTCAGCCCGATGGACATCGTAGCTGTATTGACAAAGGTTGTTCAGGAACAGAGCAGGACGATAGATGCCTTATCAGCAAAGGTTGATCTGCTCGAAAAGGCTACAACGAAATAATTTCAGAATTAGTTAACTACATAAATCTGCTGTCTGTTAAGCTACAGACAGCAGATTTTTTTTGTCAAAGCATATTTGTTGACTTTTTTGCCGGTCTTTCTGGCTCAGGTAAATCAACCATCGCCCATGCCGTTGAAAAACAATTGTTTGACAAAGTGATCACCTTGGGGGTTTTGAGTCGGCAATGATACGTAACGTCAATCTGCTTTTCAAAGGCTTCATTTTTTTTTGCTATTTTGTATTCAGTTCCATTTTGGTACCACTGGCAGATGATGCTTTATTTCTGGAGTATAACGGGCATCATTTTTATCCGTGGCGCCATTATTTTCTTAAGGCTCCGCCCTCACTTTGCGGATGTATTATTAATGAACTGGGCTCTGCACGTGGGTCTGAGAACTGGTACATAATGAAGTGTCACAAGTGATCAGTTACATGGGAACTGAACTAATTATTGCCCATAAGTTAAAATATATATAAGAGATTGACTCATTGGTGGAGGTGGGTATCGTGGCGAATACGTTGCTGGATAAACTGAAGAGACACTGCAATAACCGGGACGCAGGTTCCCGTAGATAGTGGATGGCAAATGCGAGTGACTACTAATGCCCAGGTCCCGGGTCCCAATCCCGGAGTACCGGTTTACGATACACCAATAAGTTCCGAAATAGCTATTTCCGTAAAAAAAATCAGCAAAATATACCACCTTTACGATAGTCCGAAGCAACGTCTCAAGGAGGCATTGCATCCCCTTAGAAAGAAATATCATCGCGATTTTTGGGCTCTTAGAGATGTATCCTTTGATGTAAAAAAAGGGGAGGTAGTCGGGATTATTGGCAGAAACGGCTCAGGGAAGTCTACACTCCTGCAGATGATCTGTGGGATATTGCTGCCGTCAGAGGGTATTGTCACAGTCAATGGCAGAATCTCAGCTCTCCTTGAACTTGGGACTGGCTTCAACCCTGAATATACCGGCAGGCAGAATATATACATGAACGGGACCCTCTTGGGTTTTACCCGAGATCAGATGGATGAAAAATTTCAAGCTATCGAGAGATTTGCAGATATAGGGGAGTTTATAGAACAGCCCGTAAAAACTTATTCAAGTGGCATGTTTGTGCGACTTGCCTTTGCTGCTGCGGTGAGTGTTGATCCGGATATCCTGATCATAGATGAGGCACTGGCTGTGGGTGATGTTTTTTTTCGGCAGAAATGCTACAAGCGTTTCGAGGATATGAGGTCTAAGGGGGTTACGGTCATTCTCGTGTCTCATGCGATGACCGAGATTGCAGAATTTTGCGATCGGGTGGTGCTGCTTGAGAAGGGCGCGTTATATTTTATAGGGCATGCATCAGAAGGAGTGAAACGCTATTATATTCTAGAGCAGAAGGTGCGGATGGCTCGGCCACATGGGCAGAGTGAGAAGGCGATTCCCGTTGGTGAAGAAGCATTCGATCATAATTGCCACAAAGGCGAAAGCATTCTAATTCCGTCGCCTGATGCTTATTTGGATATTGAAAACGTTCCGGCTGTTTCGAATGGATGGGCTGAATGTACCGGCGTAGCATTGTGTAATAGCCGGGGGGAACCAGCTCGTATATTCGAACAAGGTGAGCGAGCTATTTTCTATTCTGAATATATAGTGCACCGTGATATTGAAGTCCCTGTGGGTGGGCTTGTTATCAAAAACGAGAAGAATGTAATTCTTCATGGGAAAAGCAGTCTTGAATACGGATCTTTGGCTCCCTCCAACGTTGCGGCAGGGACAACGGTAAGTTTTATACAGGAGATTGATCTTAGGATAGCTGCAGGGGATTACACCTTTGACCTTGGTCTTTCTGCTCTTCCGCAAGAGGTTTACAACCAACGTTCTCTGCTCCCGCATGCGGTTCTGAGGAGCCGAATCCTTCGAATCTGCCATTTATCTAATGCAGGGACTTTTACGGTTGTCTTGCGAAATACCTACGACAATGGGCAGTTGATGCATCATGGACTTTGTGATTTGCCTGGATCCATGTCGGTGAGACTGAAGAATGCAGACAGGTTAGGAAAAGCGGGTCAGAGGGCAACACATCCCAAGACGAGGACAAACAGAAGAGAGGCATTCCCTGCTGTTTTCCATATTACTCACTGGAAGGCCGGCTCGCAATGGATATATAAACTCCTGTCGGATTGCGCACCCGATTTGATTATTGCTCCGATTATCGGGGTGGCTCATTTTACCAATGGACCACTGATAGAAGGAAAGATTTATCCTACATTGTATTTGACCAAGGAGCAGTTTTATAACGCAAAACTCCCTGATTTATGGAAGAGTTTTATAATCGTCAGGGACTTGCGGGATACGCTCATATCAGCCTATTTCAGCATGCTGCACAGTCATAAAGTAATTTCCCCGGTAATAAGTGAATTAAGATCCCGGCTGCAGAGTATGAGCATGACCGACGGAATGATATATATGCTGCATGAATGGCTCCCTGCGAGTGCGAGCATACAGCGATCCTGGCAAAGCAGTGGAGAGCTGATCATCCGTTATGAAGATTTGCTGGTGGATGATGTTCGGTTGCTTGAGCATGTCCTCATAGACTGTTGCAAACTCCCTATAACGGCAAGACGATTGAAGGAAGTAGTCCTTGCTCATCGATTTGAGTCGATGACGGGAGGCAGGCAGCGAGGAGTCGAGGATATCTTGTCCCATCAACGCAAAGCCATTGCCGGAGATTGGCGGCAATATTTTACTGAAGAGATTAAAAAAGATTTCAAGGCCAGGTTCGGTGATTTATTGGTCGCCACTGGGTATGAGAAAGACCATCTGTGGTAACGAGATGATAGTATGAGAATTATTGTCGCAGAATACCCCAAGTCGGGTGGGTCGTGGTTGGTAAGCATGCTTGCCCACGCACTGTCAATTCCTCCCCGTGACATTTATATCGACGACGGATATAAACTTTTTGATCTAACAAACCATCCATGGTATAAAGGTGCGAAATCCTGCGGATTGACAGAATCCTGTGTAATTAAGAGCCATGAACTGCCGGATTCACCGCTGCATAATTTCCCCGCGCACTATATTCACCTGATACGAGACGGGAGAGATGTCATTGTGTCAAAATTTTTTTTTGAAAAAGAATTCTGTGTGAAGAATGGTATATTGCCAGGTTTTGACATGACCTTTGATGATTTTGTAGAGAAAACATCTTTAGAGTGGAGTCATTACGTATCAGAATGGCTGAAAAAACCGGCGATTGTCTGCAACTATGAAGATTTACTGGGTGATCCCTTCTCAGTGCTCGGCGGACTGTGCTCATCTCTGGGCATACAAGTTTCTCGAAAAATATTGGAAGATTCTGTCAAAGCTTATACGAGGGACAATTTCAGGAAAGCTTTGAATAATACTTTTAAGTCTAATACCTTTGTGCGTAAAGGCATTGCAGGAGACTGGAAGAATCATTTCAGCGAAAGGCACAAAGAAATGGTTAAGAAATGTGCTGGCACTAAACTGATTATGGCCGGTTATGAAGAAAATAATGATTGGTAGCTCATCGAGTTCCGGCTGATAACCCTGCCTTCGGACGTTCCCGGTGTTGCGACAGGGATGCCTTCCATTGTGTTAATATAATACACTTTGTACCAAAGGAATTGAGGGTGAGTGCAAAAATAATTTTATTGAAAAACTATAAGGCCTCGGTAAAACAGCGTGGTAGGGCTGCTCTCAAGGTTGCTATGGATATGAAAAAATGACCGCTGGTGAACAGTTGCCGACACGCAATAGGTTGTTAAAGAGGGCCACCCGTCGGTGAATAATAGTCTGCACAATGTTTTTGAGAGGCAAAAAGCTCTCGACCTGGACCGCTACGGAAAATACCTTATCCATAAGGGGCTAAGCCGTCCATTGATGCTCCTTTGCGAAACCACCAGTTACTGCAACAATAATTGTATTATTTGTGCCAACTCGATTATGACTCGCGAAAAGGCAGTCATGCCGATGGATACTTTCAGGCTTGTTTTGGACAGTTATAGTGAGATGGGAGGGGGACGGTTGTCACTAACTCCTGTCGTCGGTGATATTTTTATGGATCCCTTCTTGCCGGACCGCCTTGATCTGATCGCGGAGTATAAACAGAAGGGGATTTCTACACTGAGTGTCACCACCAATGCCGTCATGGCTGGAAAATACAGTGAACGGGAGTTGCGGCGCATTGTTAACTGCTTCGGCAGAATATTCATATCGATCTACGGACTTGATGCTGATGAATACAAGGCTATGACGCGCAGGGACACGTTTTACGACATGATGGAGAGTGTCAGGACCATACTGCGTCTTATTGATGATGTGGAGAAAATCGGCTTTGGGTTCCGCCTTCTACGGGAATTTAATGATGGAGATCTTGAGTCTTGGACCATGCGGAATTTTGGTGTCAAAATTACCTATCAGGCTATGAATACGTATGCAAACTGGGGAAAGCTTGACACAAGGCAGAGACTTCCCCAGGCGGCAAAATGGCTTCCGGATGTTGATAACACGGTTCAGTGCTTTATTCCTCTTTTCGCAATGCAGGTGTTTTCGAACGGCGGGGTTGCATTCTGTCCCTGTGATGACTTTAATTCCGACGAGGATTTGCTCCTCGGAAATATTCGGAATAACTCGTTGCTTGAAATATACAATACTGAGAGGGTGAAAAAGCTCTGGGATTTTGAATCGCATATTCCTTCCTTCTGCAGAAGATGCAGCTTCCATCGGCCAGTGTCACAACTTGTTGAATACCCCTGGATCTTTGACCGACCGCTGGATTATATTGGGGGATGAAAAGACAGTGACGTCATCCGACAGAGCGTGCTGGTGCGGCAATGAAGCATTGCACCCCTTTTCAGATGCGTATTTGCATTGTGCAAGGTGTAATAGTTTAGTTTTGAAGTGTCCCCCTGGTAATGATATTACTCATGTCACAGATGAAAAGAGCGAGCTTTATAGTAAAAAATACTATTTAAGTCATCTTCCTGAGAAATACGGATATCCCGGTTTAACGACCCGTGTGCGCAATGACCTTCCGGAGCGCTGCCTCTATTGGGTGCGGACACTACTGGAATATAAACTTCCGCCGGCCAAGGTACTGGAACTCGGTAGTGCACATGGCGGATTTGTTGCAATGCTGCGGTGGGCGAGCTATGATGCAACTGGCCTGGAACTCAGTCCATGGCTTGTGGAGTTTGCACGGTCAGCCTTTGGCGTTCCCATGCTTGCCGGTCCCATCGAGGATCAGAACATCGCTGATGGGTCTCTTGATGCCATTGTTCTCATGGACGTGCTTGAGCATCTGCCTGAACCTCTCAGTACGCTCCGGAAGTGCCTGAGCCTGCTTAAGCCGGACGGAGTTATCGTGATCCAGACCCCCTGCTTCCCTGAGAGAGGTTCATACGACCAGCTTATTGCTGACGATAGCCCTTTCCTTGAACAATTGAAATCTGAGGAGCATCTCTACCTTTTTAGCAGGAAATCTATAGGCACCTTCCTGGAGCAATTGGGCGCGGCGCATATTCATTTTGAGCCGGCTATCTTCAGCCACTACGACATGTTCCTGGTGGCAAGCAGACAACCGCTCAAAGTGAATGATGCGGAAGATATTTCCGCGGCTTTAATGGCAAGTACTTCCGGCAGGCTTGTACTTGCCCTGCTTGACAAGGATGACGAGAAGAAAGGTGTGATTGATAAACTTGGGGACTGTGAAGCTGATCGTGCCGCAAGGTTGGATGTCATAAATCTCCAGGCTGAAGAATATGCTCGCCGGATAGAGGCTGCGGAAGCAGAACGTGCTGTCAGTGCTGATATTATACAAAACCAGGGCAAAATGCTTGAAAGTCAGGGGCAGACGCTTGAAGGCCAAAAACAGACGCTCGAAAGTCAAGGTCGGATGTTTGAAAGTCAACATCAGATGCTCGAAACCCAAGGTCAGTTGCTCGAAACCCAAGGTCAGTTGCTCGAAGCTATGCGGGCCTCACTGACCTGGAAAGCTACAGCACCGCTCAGGAGGTTGCATGGCCAGCTTACAGGCAAGAAGGCCCTGGAAGATAGTCACGTCGACCGACTCATGAGAAAATATGGAACGAACCGTGCTTACACCGAATATTTCTGGAACCACTTCAATGAAATTCATAAGCACAACAAAATGTTCGACATATATCTGGAAACCGAACTCGGCAGTCTCAATCGTAGCCGCAATCATACAGGTGCCTTTTGCGAGTATTTCGGTGACAGGACATTGTTCTCCGGGAAAGAGTGTCTGGATATAGGCTGTTCTTCGGGGAATTCCCTCATAGCCTTTGCGGAGCGTGAGGCAGCGCGAGCCATTGGTATTGAGGTGAGCAGCGGGCGCTATAAAACAGCACTGGTGAATGCAGCAGGATGCCCTGAGACTCTCCGGTCCCGGCTGCAACTGTTGAATGCCGATATACAGACAATCGATCCCGGACATCTTGGCAGCTTTGATATTATTTTCTGTAATGATGTTCTGGAGCATGTTGTTAACCCTGCCGAAGTGGTAGAGAAAATATGCCTACTGATGAAGGACCTGCCGGGAGCCTTTACCTTTGTTAATCTGAGAAACTTTCAAAATCCGCGGAATGTTCTGCATGAGCCTCACTACGATATGCCATGCCTTTCACTGCTGCCCTATGAATTGGCGGTGCAGTATTATAATTGTTGCAGGCAGGACACTGCGCTCGCGTATGAAGTCCGTCAGTGGGATACCTTCGAGAACTACCGGGCAATGTTTGAGGTGCACGGAAAGCGCTGTACGTTTTTTGGTGAAACGGTACCTGCCCTGTCCGTAATAGATCAGGTCGTTAGTGAGGCGAGAGAAATTCAGCCAATCTTCGAGAATTACTGCAGAGAGCACAGAGTGCCTGATAACCTCAGAATATCAATGAATAACTATCTGCTCGAATACCTTTCCGGCATTGAGGACATGGGCCGGGCCTGCAATGAAGACCATGGTATTCAACTGATGCAAGCCTTTTATCTGAAATATGGCGTTTTTAATATTGATATGATGATCATGAATAAGGAACCATAAGGCGTCAATGTCCAGGCGTCTTGCATTTATAGACCATTCGTTTCATCAGAAGTCAACAGCGACTTTTTTTCTGATGGAGTTGCTGCGGCAGTATTATCAGGTGGAAATATTCTGGGACGAGTCCTGGATCGGCGGGGATCGCATAGACCCGAAAGTCATCGCGGCAGGTGATTTTGATGCAATTATTTTCTTTCAGCTTATAGACAAGTACACGCCGGAAGATATCAGGCGATGCCGATGCAAGAATGTTATTCTCATTCCGATGTATGATCACAGTGGTGGCTGGTCAGACGATTTCTGGCTGAAGTACCGCGCATTCAAGATTGTAAACTTTTCCCGGACCTTGCATGAGCGCCTTGCGGCGCTCGGCATGACAACGCGTTATTTTCAGTTCTTTCTGCCGCCGGTTGAGACGCTGCCCCAGAGCGGTTTGCACGGTTTTTTCTGGCAGAGGACTGACCGGATAACCTGGGCCCATATTCGTCAACTTATTGAGGGGGCTGCTTTCAAGTCTTTTCATCTCCATCTCGCGGTTGATCCTCCAGGGTATGAGAGGGTCCTGCCATCAGAGGAGGAAATCAGACACTATAATATTACTGTTTCCGAATGGTTTGAAGAGAAAGAAGATTATTTTTCGGCGCTGTCCAGGGCAAATGTTTTTTTTGCTTCGCGGCATTATGAGGGAATCGGTATGTCTTTTATTGAAGCGGTCGCAAGGGGAATGTGTATTATTGCTCCGGGTCTGCCGACAATGAATGAATATATCAGACCTGGCTTTAACGGTTTTTTGTATGATCCGGCATCCCCGGAACCGCTGGATTTGTCCTCTGCGGCCATGATGGGAAACAACAGCAGTTCCCTGGCATTGGAAGGCTATAGGACGTGGTCCTGCTCTCGTGAGGAACTGCTGAAATTCGTAGCTGCAGAGGTCAGCCCGGAAAGGTTCCGGGGAATTATTTCGGCGGATGTGAAGCATTTGATCGGAGCAGTCGCGTCATTTATCAGCCATAAGATCAGGGGAGAAAATACCGTCGGATGATGAAACGCGAAGTTGATTCCTATAGTGATTTACACGGATGTTCCTCGTGGGCAGGCTATGAGGAGCGGTGACAAGCCTATGAAGATCAGTGTCGTTACTCCATCTTTTAATCAGGGACGGTTTATAGAGGAAACGATCAGGAGTGTTATCTCTCAGACAGGAGATTTCTCGATTGATTACATTATCATGGACGGAGGATCTACCGATGAATCTGCGGGGATAATCCAAAAATATGACGGTATGCTGAAAGGGGGTTCCCTAGTTCCGCGCTGTAAAGGGATTACGTTCAGGTGGAGCAGTGCCAGGGATAACGGGCAGGTCGACGCGCTGAAAAAGGGTTTTGATCTGGCAGAGGGAGACATTTTGTGCTGGTTAAATTCTGATGACGTTTTTCTTGGCGATGGGGTTCTGCAGACAGTTACAAGCCGCTTCTCTTCGGATCACGATCTCGGCCTTCTGACAGGGGACGGACTGTTTATTGATGAGGCAGGCAAGGAACTCGGGGTGCATCATGTTGACGAAATTAGAGTATTGGAACTCCTCTTCCTCGATTACCACATTCTGCAACCGGCTTCTTTTTTCAGGAAAGAAGTTTATCATAAGCAGCTGCTCAAAGAGCGATACGTCTGTGCTTTTGATGCAGATTTTTTTATAGGGCTTATCATATCCGGTATCCGGTATCGGAAGATTGACGACCGCCTTGCCGGTTTCAGGATATATCCCGGGATAAAGACAAAAAAGTTTGCGGCCCTGCGGTACCGGGAGCAGATGCATATTGCCTGGGAGTACTCCGGGAATATTTTTTATTTTTTTGTGGCTGCTGTCTACCGTTATGTCGAAATCATACTGCGGATGAAGTATGAGCAATATGGGTTTTTTCATGGAGTTTTCCGGAAAGTCTATAAAATTTCGTACAGGCTCGTGCTCGGCAGGAATTCCCGTCGCCTTTTCAGGACGAATGCATGAACGACAGGGTGTGGAGTCCAAAGATCCTTGTTGTCTACCCTCATAATTTCATGTCCAGAAACAGCGGCATAAATTCCAGGTACTATGAACTGATGAAGTATTTCACCCGGAGGGGTTTTTCCGTTGACCTCCTGGGCCTCTCAAATTTCGTTGATTCATGGCCTGAGAGCGGCAAGATCGGGAACCATGAGATTAAGGTGGACAATCTTTTTCTGTATGATTTCAAGAGGGGACGAAAAGAAGCGGATACGGTAGTAAAAAATATCCGGCATGGCATCGGGCGTTTTTTCAGAGGGCAGCGCTCGCTGGCATACAGTGCACTGCCAGATTTTGCATTCCGCGGCATGCGCAGATTATTTGATACCCTGGTCAGCCGAACTCATTATGATTTCATTCTGATAAGTTATGCATATTGGGCCGGCCTTATAGAGGGTCGTGATTATCCCAATACCACCTCGATATTGGAGATTAGCGATTTTCTGACGCTGAATCTTTCTGACGCTGAACCAGGGCGTGTTGATGTCGGGACTTTGCTTAATGAGGAACTGCGTAGGGTGAATTTGTTTGAAAGGGTCTTTTGTATTTCCGGTGATGAATTGAGTTTTTTCTCCCGACTTGCGGCAAGACCTACATACTATTATGTGCCACACTTTATGCCACAGACTGAAATCGTTCGTGACGTTCGTGATGTATTTACTGCGGATGTCTGCATTGTTGCGTCCGACAATCCCCATAATATTAAAGGAATTAAGTGGTTCTACGACCAGGTAATGCCACTGCTTCCTGATACTTTACGGTATACGGTCGTTGGCCGGATAACAGGGCATGTGCCCTTCATTCTCGATAACGTGACAACGATACCTTATGTTGAGGATCTGAGTGAAATATACAATAAGTCGAGGATATCCATTTGCCCTTTACTGGGGGGGACAGGCATGAAGATAAAGGTCGTGGAGGCACTGGCCCACGGACTGCCGGTTGTATGCACGAGGTACGGCGTTATTGGCTTCCGGCATGGGCATGTTACCGGTTGTACCGTTGCAGACAGTGCAGAGGACTTTGCCGCTGCAATCAGAGTTCTTATTGCTGACCCTGAACACTACCGGGAGCAATGCAGGAGCGCACGGAATTTCTTTTTACAGAACTTTGAAGAGGCATGCGTTTATCGGAAGCTCGATGACGTATTTGCCCGTTAGAATCTTGCCTCCGGAGCATATCAGCATGATGGAGAAGTCGGCATTACAGAGCAAGGAGGAGTTATGGCACGATTTACCTGTTCGATGATAAATGAAATGGTTATCCTTTCTGATGGAAGGGTGACGACATGCTGCCACGACGCATTAGGACGCAATTCATACTCAAGTATATCCAGTGACAGTTTCGATCAGGTAGCAGCGAAATTCCTGCTTACACGGCAGCGGCTTGTAGAAGATTTTTTGAGTCTGCCGCAATGCGCCGACTGTTTTCATTATTTCTCCCAGTCTGGCAATCCGGGCATGAATTTTGACCCGTCAGATGATGAGATTGAAGCCTTTCTGGGAAAAGAGGGAGAAGCCAGACAATATACGCTCGTTATTGAACCAACGGTAAAATGCAATCTGCGCTGTATGGGATGTCCTACAAATAAAATGAATTTGTCGGACTACCGTTCAGCCCCGTTCATTGATTTTGAGCGCCTGAAAATATGGCTGACAGGGACTGCGGCAAAAGTTTCCAAAATCAGATTCTATAATTATGGGGAAACCTTTCTTCATCCGCATTCCATAGATTTTCTGGAATTTGTTCATGAACACCTGGGGGATGTTGATATAGACATAGCCACAAACGGACTGCCCTTATCCACAAGGGCGCAGAGAATAAGACTGGTCAAATCAAATGTGGGCACCATACACTTTTCCATTCATGGCAGCAATCAGGAAAATATTGAAAAGTATATGTCGGACAGGTATTCATTCCAGAATATCATCAAAATACTCCGCGATATTGTCGAAATAAAACGTGAAATGAAATCTTCGAAGCCATGGCTGATATGGAAGTATATACTTTTTGAATGGAATGACAGTGACGACGCCATTATGGAGGCAAAATCAGTAGCCAAAACAGTGGGTGTCGACAAAGTATACTTTGAGCTTGCGGCGCACCCCGCTCCGTCAAAAAGATTTGGCGACGGAAATGAGGAATGGAGGAAATTCACTGCGGGGATGGAAATCACTGCTTACAACGGAGGGAGAGGTGCATTCTGGGATAGCCGTAGCCCGGACTGGCATGCAATCCCGACGAATCCGGATGTGCTGAATTTTTCGGGTACTGCTCACAAAGAGAATAGTTTCAGGTCAAGAATTCGTCAGTTATTTTATTTTTTTCAGCGCAGGAGTCGCAATGACAATACGTAGTTCAGATAATCAGTGATGCTTCAGCTTTGCAGGCAGGACAGTTTGTCAATTAATTTCCGGGGGCAGCCCCATCGGATGTATATGCAAAACAGCTGGGTGCCGGGGGCTTGGTTGAATGCTATTCATGAATAGAGGAGAAGCGAGAATGTGTATCTCTTCAGCTATAATAGGGCATATGAGAAAGACAGACAGGCATGAGCACAAACAAAGATGTGCAAATCTTCCCAAGGGATCAGCCCTGAGATGACTGACATCAAAAAAGCTCTTATCTGCGGCATCTCGGGACAGGACGGGGCCTATCTTGCTGAGCTTCTTTTGAAAAAAGGGTATGGTGTTTACGGGACATCGAGAGACGCCCAGATGTCATCTTTTGGCAACCTTGTAAGGCTGGGAATCCGCGATGCGGTAAAGGTGGAATCAATGGCAGTCAATGATTTTCGCAGCGTATTGCAGGTGCTGGCGAAAGTCCTGCCGGACGAGATTTACAATCTTGCAGGGCAAAGCTCAGTCGGTCTTTCCTTCCAGCAGCCGGTAGAAACCCTGGAAAGCATTGCCGTGGGCACACTGAATCTTCTTGAGGCAATTCGCTTTATTGAAAGACCAACAAAATTTTATAACGCCGGCTCCAGCGAATGTTTTGGTGATACCGGAGGACAGCCTGCTGATGAGATGACCCCCTTTCGTCCAAGAAGCCCTTATGCAGTAGCAAAGGCAACGGCTTTCTGGGAAGTTGCCAACTATCGTGAGGCTTATGGACTGTTTGCCTGTTCCGGCATGCTTTTCAATCATGAATCGCCGTTGCGGCCCGAGCGTTTCGTTACTAAGAAAATTGTAGCTACAGCCTGTCGTATTGCCGCAGGGAGTAAGGAAAAGCTCAGCCTTGGCAATATTGCGATTTCACGGGATTGGGGCTGGGCGCCAGAATATGTGGAAGCGATGTGGTTGATGCTCCAGCAGGACAAGCCGGATGATTATGTTATTGCTACCGGAGAGAGCCATAGTTTGGAAGAATTTGTTGAAACAGTGTTTAACTGTGCAGGTCTTAATTGGCGTGATCATGGTTCTATAGATTCCACCCTGCTGCGCCCTACCGAAATATTAATAGGTATGGGGAACCCAATTAAGGCTTTTAATATGCTGGGGTGGCGGGCTAAGTTCAAAATGTTAGATGTGGTGAGAATGATGGTAGAGGGGGAAGGCCGAAAACTATTGGAGACTAAATCCGTATATTAAGTGAACCCGGTTGATCGAAATGAAGTCAATGATTAAGGAAATAATCTGGAACTTTGGTACTAAACATGCTGCCCTTATTAAGCGTGTTCCATTAATCCGAGCCCTGGCAGAGGGTTTTTATTGTCGTCTTAAAAAAAAACGAACCAATGAAATCTTCTCTCCGCAATATCTGGAAAGGTTCAGAAAAAGTATCGGTTCGCTCGTTCCGAATCGTCAGCAATCCGGAGATCCTTTCGGCATAAATATAGCCGGTTTTATAGAAACAGAGAGTGGGGTTGGTGAGGCTGTCAGGTCGAATATCCGCGCTATAAATACCCTTTCATTGCCTTTCGTGCTGAACAACCTCAAAACAGGAATTCGGCATAATGATAGGACATTCGGCTCATTCTCCGACGACAATCGCTATCAAATTAATTTAATTCATGTCAATGCTGATCAGGTTCCAGCATTCATCCTTGATAGAGGACTAGGATATTTCAGGAGGAAATATAATGTAGGATTCTGGGTGTGGGAATTGCCTGAGTTTCCACAGAAATGGCAGGTTCTCACGCACTATTTTGATGAGATATGGACCCCAAGCACTTTTTGCTCAAAGGCGATTTCCTTACATTGTGACATGCCGGTGATAACAGTTCCGCATTCTATATCTGTTGACAGTATCAGACAGCTCAATAGGGCTCATTTCGGGCTTCGGGACGACTGTTTTATTTTTCTGTTTATGTTTGATATGCTTAGCATTTTTGAGAGAAAAAATCCGCTTGCTGTTGTTGAGTCATTTCGATCAGCGTTTGCTGTAAGTGATAATGCGATGCTCGTGATAAAATTTGTCAATGCAGACAGCAACAGTTCAGCAGCCGCAACAATAGTGGATGCTACGCAGGGACTGCGAGCAAAGATCATAGATAAATGTTTGGACAAGGACGAGGTTCATGCTCTCATGTCGCTCTGTGATTGTTATGTCTCTTTGCACCGTGCGGAGGGGTTTGGCTTTACACTGGCAGAGTGCATGTATCTGAGTAAACCGGTTATTGCAACAGCGTACTCTGGCAATATGGATTTTATGGATAAAAATAACAGCTTCCCTGTGCGTTATGACATTGTGGAACTTAAGGAAGATTACGGTCCTTACAAGAAAGGTTCTACCTGGGCGGAACCTGATAGTGCACATGCTGCTGAATTAATGCGTTTTGTATATGAAAACAGGGAAGAAGCTGCGGCAAGGGGTGAAGTTGCTGCACGAGATATTCGAGATAATCTGAGTCCCCCGGCCGTAGGTTCCATTATAAAAAAAAGAATTGAATTTATTGCGCGCGAGATGAAAACAAAATATTCGGGAAGCAAACAGTTAGCAGAAGTGCCATAGAGAATGAATAATTCCAGACAAGCCCTATGAGCGTTGCGTATGGTTCAGACCCTTCCGTTTCCATCGTAATCATATCGTTCAATACAGCGAAACTTCTCAGTAAGTGCATTGATTCGGTTATCAATTCGTTTGGCCATATATTTTTCGAACTCATTATCGTTGATAACGCTTCATCCGACGGCAGTGTCGAGGCAGTGGAAGCCTTGGAGGATGCCCGGATAAGCATCATAAAAAACTCAGAGAATCTCGGTTTTGCCGCTGCTAACAATCAGGCCTTTCATACTGCACAGGGAAAATACGTACTCCTTTTGAACAGTGATGCCCTTGTCGAGGGAGGGAGTCTCGAGACCCTCATCACCTTTATGGACGATCACCCGCGTGCTGCAGCCGCAGGCCCCAAAATCCTCAACGTGGACGGCACGCTGCAGAACAAGGGATTCTGCTTCCCTTCAATTGCGGGCGCAATGCTCTTTCTTGCCGGGATAGAAAAGCTGATTGGGGCTAAGACTCTAAACCGGCTCTTTCCCCGCTTCTATTGGGATGAGAACCAGACAACGGAAGTCGATTTTCTGCACGGCTGCTGCATGCTGATACGCCGGGATGCCATAGAAGCAATCGGCGTCTTCACCGAAGACTATTTCATGTATTTTGAAGAACAGGACTGGTGCTATCGCGCAAGGAAGCTCGGCTGCCAGATCTGGTACCAGCCTGCTGCAACGGCGATCCACTATGGGGCTGCGTCCCCTCTGGACAATCGGTCGGAGGTATTCAACAGGAGCATGCTTATCTTTTACCGGAGGAATATCGGGACTGCCCGGGGCTTGCTTATTACCGCCCTTCAGATAGGTGCAGCCTGCATTTCACTGGTGAGGGCCACGATCGCGCCTCGGAATGAAAAAGATCTCGATGCAATTCGCAGCTACCTGTCCCAGCGGATGGGCCTTTTCAGGGGACTTATCGGATCAGGGAAAGCCGCATCATGACAACCGCCGACTGCCCGCCGTTTTTCTCGGTCGTTATCAATACCTACAACTATGGATGCTATATAGAAGAGGCGATTGACAGTGTTCTTTCCCAGACATTTCACCGGGAGCAGATTGAGATCATCGTTGTTGATGACGGTTCGACCGACGACACGGCTGAGCGGGTAAGGAAATACGGGGACAGAATTTCGTATATATATAAAGCCAATGGCGGCCAGGCGTCTGCCTTCAATGCCGGAGTTGCGGCGACGTGTGGAGAAATCATCGCATTCCTCGATTCTGATGATTACTGGGCCCCCTCGAAGCTGCAGGAAGTGGCGAAGGAATTCAGTCGCTCTTCTTCAATGGATTTCGTCTATCACTATATGGATGTTGTAGATAATGACCGTCATCTTCTCGACCGGTATGTATATCCTGAGCCGGTCAAAGAACATTACCTCGACGCGTATCTTGCGGGGAACCTCCCATGGTTTTCTCCGACCTCCGGCATGGCAATAAGAAAGGACTGTCTGAAGAAAATGATGCCCTTGCCGGAAGATTTCAGAATAGCAGCAGATCTGCATCTCCATTATCTCCTCCCGTTTTACTTGCGGGAACTCTCTCTTATTAAGAAGTCCCTGGGATATTACCGTCTGCATGGTGATAATTTGTCAGGAGGCAATTTGCTTTCGTCAGAGAAGCTGAAAAGAGAACAGGACATAATGCTGTTTACCAGAGACTATGTGCAGCGGCTTGCGCAGGATCTTGGCTATGACAGTCACCTGCTGATAAAACGGCTGACGGCGATGGTAGCAATCTCCGATATATGTATCCTGAGTGTCGAGGGTCACAAGAGGACTGCTTTTAAAAAAGCTCTCTTGTTTAATACTTTTCTGCCCGCCGATCCCTTTCTCAAAAGGCTATTGCACAGATTGTCCCTAAGTATCGCCGTTTTCATTTCGCCATCTCTGAACCTCTGGTTGCAGAGAAAATACAGAAAAATCTGGTATTATCTCAGCAGATAATGGATACTACGGCAGACCAGATAGAGGCTTATGTTGCAGAGATGCGTCGTTACCTGAAGGAAAATGCCTCTCTGGCGGCTGTCCTGGCTTCACTGGCGATCGCGGCGTACGGGTTCGAGCTTTTCAACCTGAACCTGACGATCGACGAAGAGGTCCAGGCATTCCTGCCTTATGGCCGCCACTACATATCCCACGGCCGGTGGGGGCTTTTTCTTCTGAATAAATTTCTGCTGCCCTTTCCGGTCATTCCCTTTGTCCCTCTTTTTATTGCGCTTGTCTTTCATATTGGCGCGGTCTTAATGCTCCTGTATTGCTGGGAAGTTGAATCAAAACTGGACCGCTTTGTCGCAGGAGCCCTTGGTGTTGCATACCCGGGTATGGCTTATTTCTATATGTTCAGCATCTCGAATTACGCCATCGGCATAGGTCTGTTCTGTTCGGCGCTCAGCCTGTTTCTTTTTACGAGGATCAGTGGACGCAGCCGCTTTTTCTCGGTGATTCCGGCAGTCCTTGCGCTTTCCATCTATCAGGCGTTTACCGTGGTCCTTGCTGCGGCGTTTCTTGTAAGGATCATGTCTTCAGGACTTCGCAACGGCCGGAAGGAGCTTAATCTCCGGAATATAGCCGAAATCCTGTTAGTCGGGGCCGTTTCGTTCGTGATTTATTATCTGATAAACAGAGTTTTTCTCACAGTCTCAGGTATTCCAATGACCTATGTAGACCAGATTCTTGATTTCAGCTATCTCCGGGAAAATACGGCTGCTGTTCTTTCCGGCACTCTTGAGATGGTGCGCGATGTATATGGGGGGAGCAGAACGATCTATGCGACTGAGGTCCGCGTCTTCGGTATTATTGTTATCCTCTCTCTCTTCGGTCTGATTGTTACTGTTCTGCGGTCGTCTCTAAAGACATCGCGGAGGCTTCTTGTCTTTCTGCTTGCGGTTCTTCTGCTGCTGCTGCCGTTTGTGGTCGGTCTTTTTACGCGGGGGAGCATACCGGTCCGGTTTATGGTGGCGCTGCCGGTAGTAATATCAGGGGTGGCCGTGCTGGGTATGCGCGCTCAGGCACGTAACTTCCGGCTGCTTATGGGTCTGTCTGTCCTTTATTGTGTCTTCCAGTTTGTCGTATCGATCAATTATCTCAATTCTTCATCGCACCTGGCCCTGCAGGCGGACCGTCTGCTGGCTTCGCACGTTATCAGCAGGATAGAAGATGCCAGGGTTGCCGCAGGGTTGCAGGAGCTGAAATATCTCGATGTAGTCGGGTACCGGGAAAGACCGCCCTCGCCGCTTATGCCGAAGTCAGACACCTTTGGCGCATCATTTTTCGAGTGGGACCAAGGGAACGCCTGGAGGGTTATTTTTTTTCTCAGGACGCTCGGATATTACAACAGTGTTGAGGCGCTGCCTGTGGAAAGGCGGGGTCGTATGTTCGAAACGGCCAGCGCCATGCCCCATTGGCCAGCCCCGGGAAGTGTGGAGATCGACGGGGACGCTGTTATTGTTAAATTCAGCGATTATTCTTTACTCCAGAAAAAGGAGATCTGTGATGCAACGCAGAACCCTGAGTTCTGCAAGTAGGGATGAAGTAGAGTCTGTGGTCTTAAGAGAGGATTGACTGGTGCAGCTTTTCTTGACATAGATGTGAAAATAAATTATGGTAATGAACGCTGTGTAAATGAGGGATTGAGGTATATTAATGCATAAACAGGCAGCAATAGTCATGACACTCTGTGCCTGCTTCATCAGTCTGTACCTGCTGAATGCCGGTATCCCCGGAGGATTGCCTGCTTCTCAGGCCGAGGCGGCTGATTCTGCGGCAGTGCCGCGGCAGAACAGAGGCGGCATGCAGCCTGCAAAGCCGTCTTCAGCTGCGTTCAACAGCCTGTTTGTTCCGGCATCTACCGTGAACGCTACAACATCTCCGCAAAATCAGCCTGGTGCCAGCGTAGCCCCTGCAGAGACGACTGAATCTCAGCTGCCGGAGCACCAGCTCGTACAGCCTCAAATACAGCCTCAGGCCGTGTCTGACAACTACTTTGTACCCACAGGTACGACAACTCAGGCAAGGCCCCAACCTCTTGTTTCTCCGACAATAGAGCCTGCAGCTGCAACAATACCTGCTGTCGCAGCACCGAATACAGCGGCCCCGATTAGGCCGCAGCCTGCGGTGAGTCGGCCGCAACCTGCTGCGGCAAAGA
>JBARHQ010000157.1:0-2257 GCA_049799315.1 Thermodesulfovibrionales bacterium
GTCTTTCAGTTATATATTGACCCATTTACAGGAGGCGGATTACTGTATGCCGCTAACCGCATTTTACAAAGCACTTCTGGAAACCACAGGCCTCGGGGAAGTTGGCCTTCATTCATTGCAGATTCTGTTCGGTCTTCTCTGTCTTATCATATTTCCCCCAATGATTCTGCCAATTTTTCAAAAGAGAATCTCCCTCATATTTTCCGTTCTTTTATCGATGTCCCCTTTTCTCATTTATTACAGCCGGTATGCCCGTCCCTATATCATTATTGTTTTCCTGAGTTTCGTTTCAATATTTTCATTCTATTATTGGATAAAAGGGAATAAGGCAGTCTTCCTTGTAACATATTTATTAACTGCTATCTCTGCCCCCTATTTTCATTTGCCGGCCCTTGTCGCCGTTGCTGCTCCCCTGCTTTATACTGCTGCTTATGTAATAGCATTGAAGGCCTCTTCCGGCAAATCCGGCGAGTCTGTCCATCCGAAGTTATCGCACATATTTTATACCGGGCTTTTACTGGTTGCCGGACTGACGATCCCTTTAGCGTTGCCTGCTATCAATTCCCTCAGTTCGGTCATACGAAAAGTTCATGGTGACTTCACGAATATTGATTACTATACCATTACCGGTGGTATCTATTTATTCAGTGGGAGTACAAACCTCCCCTTTACTCTTGTGTTCGTTTTATTATTTTTATATGGTGCCTATTGTATTTACAAACAGGATTCTTTTTTATTCGGCTTTCTCTTTTCCGTCATTTTGCTTCAGTTATTGTCACTTTTTATATTGCGACCCATGGCGATTATGGTATCCACCGTATTTGCACGATATGCTATCTGCTGCCTGCCTTTATGGCTGTTATTCATCTCAGCCGGGCTTCATAAGGGCAGCCTTAAATTGGGGACCCTTGCAGGAGTGAAGGATAACTGCCTGCAGGGATTCTCCTCCGTAGTCGTGATAGTTTTTCTTCTTGCTGCGTTTCTGAAAGGGCCGCTATTGTCCGTGTATACATGGCCCAATAATTTTACAAATCATAGTGATTTCCAGGAGGATTATCGGTATACGTGGACCAGGGCAGACCTGAACTCACTGCATAATCCCATCCCACGCTTTTACTTCTACCTCAAGGATGTAAAAAAGGCATCCATTCTTGAGTATCCTTATTTCATAAGCTGGTTAGGCAATAATTATCATATATATCAGAAATTACACCGCAAGGCTGTTATGATCGGGCATACCAGTCAGTCATATCTGGTGCAGAAAGATCCTGTCATGCATCCGAATATCGCCTTAACCAATTTTGTGAATATCGAGAACCCCGGCGAGATAGTTAGAAGCGGATGCTCCTTCGTTGTTGTCCATAAAGATATGTTACGTGAATTCTTGTTTATGAGAGATAATTTTGCTGACTTGAACCGGCGCATAGACTATGTAGACTACGTAAGAAAACACAGAGAAGGTTACGATGAAATAGTTGGTTCTCCGTCAAGAAACGCAGCGGATAAGGCCATTGCATCCCTGAAAAACAGCCTTGGCAATCCAATCTATGAAGATAATCTGATTGTTGTTTTTGAAGTAAAGTGAAGTTCATGAAAGCATCTCCGGCGACGTGCATCCTGAATTCTTTGAAGTGCCCGAAGGGGGTAACCATTCTCCGGCACAAGCCCCGTTATAAGCGCGGTTTGCTCCTTTCCTTGACATGGCTTGCCAAATAATTTATCTTAATCAAAATGGTAAAATGAGAGATTGAGGTATATTTAATGCATAAACGGGCAGCAATAGCCATGACACTCTGTGCCTGCTTCATCAGTCTGCTCCTGCTGAATGCCGGTATCCCAGGAGGATTGCCTGCTTTTCAGGCCGAGGCGGCTGATTTTGCGGCCTCGCCCCGGAGAGGCGGTCTGCAGCCTGCAACGCCGCCCTCAGCTGCGTTCAACCCCCTGTTTGTTCCGGCATCTACCGTGAACGCTACAACATCTCCGCAAAATCAGCCTGGTGCCAGCGTAGCCCCTGCAGAGACGACTGGATCTCAGCTGCCGGAGCAGCAGCTCGTACAGCCGCAAATACAGCCTCAGGCCGTGTCTGACAACTACTTTGTACCCACAGGTACGACAACTCAGGCAAGGCCTCAACCTCTTGTTTCTCCGACAATAGAGCCTGCAGCTGCAACAATACCTGCTGTCGCAGCACCGAATACAGCGGCCCCGATTAGGCCGCAGCCTGCGGTGAGTCGGCCGCAACCTGCTGCGGCAAAGA
>JBARHQ010000158.1:0-10287 GCA_049799315.1 Thermodesulfovibrionales bacterium
GCATATGTCCGTGCAACAGGCCATTTCTTCTTGAGTGCCGCGGTCGCCGCCTTTATCATTGCCTGAATGATCTCTGATGCATCTATTTTTGATGCCATAACTTTCCCCCTGCTGTTACCGGTTACTGGTCTTCTTAGCGACTTCAAGGGTCAGTATTGCCGCGTAGTGTGCCTGGAAGGCCCGGCGGACCGGTTCTATCATGTGACGCGTCAATCCTTTACGGTGCTGCTCCTCAAGAGCGGTGATGCTCTCACCCAGAAGCTGCAGTTGCTGCATCGTCAGCCTGTTCAGGGAGAGCGCCTCGGATCTGACGACAAGGACATTCACATCGGCCTTGATCGTATCATAAAAGTGGACGTTTTTTCCGTAGCTGCCCTCTGGAGTATCCGCCGTCCGCTCCATGCCATTGAGGAATACCTCAGTCTTTTTCTGAAGCGCGGTTATCTCATCGTCGATTCGCTTGTCGTACTCTGCAACCAGCCTGACTGAGGTGCAGCCTGCGGATGCAAGAATCAGCACAAAGATGAATGCCGGAAGCAATTGGCGCAGGGGCACTCTCTTCGTAAACATTAAATTCCCCCTCCAGGTTTTAAGCGAATTTTCTGTGCGGATGTGATACCCTGAATGACAGACCCCAGAAATCTGCGACGGTCCCGATACCCCTTCGATCCCTGCGTGTCGCCTTACCAATTTCTGAAGCCTGTCATCCCAACCCAGACCTTTAACGTATCTTATGTATCCAGGATCTCTCTGATCTTTCCCAGTAGATCCTGCGGCCGCATAGGTTTTGCTATAAAATTATGGCCGTTTTCCCTGATTATCCTGTTGTCGAGTATGTCAGCCGAGTAGCCGCTCATAAACAGGACCTTGGCATTGCTGTTCAGCTGTTTGATCTCATCATAAACCTGTCGCCCGTTTTTTTTGGGCATGATAACATCCGAGATTATAAGGTGAATGCCCTTGCCGTGATTCCGGTAGACATCCACGCCTTCCGCCCCGTCAGAGGCCTCCATGACTGTATACCCGGACCTCTGGAGCATCTCACGCACTATATTTCTGACACTATGATCATCCTCTATAACCAGCACCGTCTCTGTAATGCCATCAGGAACTTTCATGTAAATCCCGCCCAGTAGACTCCGATACTGCATGCAGCCTGCTGTTGACGCCGAGCTTACGCATGATATTGCCAACATGATAATTCACC
The DNA here is from genome assembly GCA_049799315.1 of Thermodesulfovibrionales bacterium. Taxonomy (GTDB): domain Bacteria; phylum Nitrospirota; class Thermodesulfovibrionia; order Thermodesulfovibrionales; family UBA6898; genus PALSA-1316. Next base: position 1,208 of record JBARHQ010000158.1, read on the forward strand.
GTCCGTTCGCTGATATTCAGTATTCTTGAAATGTCCCATGAGGTCTTGCCACGGTTTAACCAACCCAGCACTTCCTTTTCGCGTGTCGATAGTAATGCCTTAATCACGAGCCTTCGCCGCCCCAACCTGCCGGCCCTTTTGAGGCCGGCAGATCTCCTTACCACTGTCTTACTTCTAAAATACGCCTTTTTCCCAGCCCTCAAGACCCTCAACAGATTAACGCCATTCGCCTCTCCCACTGCCTTGGCGTCCTGTCCTTTCCCCGATCGATTCCCTCGATGTTTCAGTTTCTGACTGTTACCCTCCGCATTGATTAACAGCTTTATATAAAGCAAGGGGAATGCCAATGAATTCATGGATTAGCCTGCTGATATCTGAGGCCCCTGAAAAAGGTCTGTCCTCAACCCCCAATTGCCATAAGAATTGTTAACACATTGATTTGTCAGTATAATTTAGAAGATTACGCGGAAAGGAGAGTTTTTTTCATGCATTTTTGTCAGGGAATTATTTGATATTTACTTCTCGCAAATATGTACTGACTCAAACCAATATATTCAAAGTTTGAATACCTGTATTCAGCTTTATTATTATTTCAATATTTCGAACTCGTAGAACAATCAAAAAAGGGATACTTATCAGCGAAATCTACTGGAGGTGCGTTCTGTTCCCCTCGTTACCCGTTTTATCCGGGGCAGCAATCCCGTATTCCTTAATCTTGGCCAGAAGGTTGGTATAGCTTGTGTCAAGGAGTTCAGCTGCCTTTGTCTTGTTGAACCCGCTATTCCTGAGCGCATCTGAAATAAGTCTGCACTCCACATCCCGCATCGCAGCCTTTAGACTTACATATGAGGAGGCATAGTCCGGCCTCCTGCCGCTGTCCGGTACAATCTCGATATGCTCCTTGTCGATAACATCACCATCGGTAATCAGGACAGCTCTTCTGATAACATTCTTCAGTTCCCGAAGATTGCCCGGCCACGAATGCCGCACGAGGATATCAACAGCATCAGGGGCAAGAGGTCTTTCCTGCCTGTTCAGATCCGAACATGATTCCCGTATAAACTTTTCGGCAAAAAAAATAATATCATACGCCCGCTCTCGCAGCGGCGGCATCGTGATAACAAATTCACTCAGACGGTAGAAAAGGTCTTCCCTAAAACGCCGTTCCGCAACATGTTTTCTTATATCCGAATTGGTTGCTGCAAGCACACGGGTATCAATGCTGACAGGACTCGTGCTGCCGAGCCGGTAGATGACTTTTCTCTCGAGGACGCTCAGGAGTTTCATCTGGACATGAGCAGACATATTCTCAAGTTCATCGAGCAGGATCGTCCCGGAATCCGCAGCTTCAAAATATCCCTTCCGGTCACGGTCAGCCCCGGTAAAGGCACCTTTTTTATAACCGAAGAGCTCGCTCTCGACAAGCTGCTCCGGAATCAGCCCTATATCAACATGCACATACGGCCGGCCAACCCTGGCACTCAGGCTGTGGATCACCCCGGCTGCCACGGATTTACCGGTCCCTGTCTCCCCCTGTATAATTACCGAGATGTCGGTGCGGGCAACCTGCTTGATCTGAGTGATCACCGCCCGGATGCAATCACTCCTGCCCAACCTGTCTTCCAGCGACGACTCCAGCTGTCTGTCGAGGCTTTTTACTGTTATGTGCAGTTTTCTCGTTTCGACAGCTTTTTTGATCGTAATGATCAGCCGGTCAAACTCAGGAGGCTTCACCATAAAATCATAGGCTCCGTCTTTTATCATCCCGACGGCGGTCGGCACATCTCCAAAGGCAGTCAGGATAATCACCGGGACGCTACTGTCGATCTTTCTGAGCTGGGGCATCGTATCGACTCCGTTCATACCAGGCATATTCAGATCGAGGAGGACGGCGGCAGGCTTACTTTCCCGGAACATTCTGATAGCTCCCCTGCCATCTGCAGCCTCGGCTACAGAAAAACCCTCATGCTGAAGCACGTCCTTCACAATGCCGCGCAGGGAATGGTCGTCATCAACAATCAGTATCGTGTCGTTCACTGTTTCTCGTCCTGTTCTGTTTTGTCTGCCTCTTCGGAAGCCTGCTGGTATAGGGGGAGCCAGACATGGAAGACCGTTCCCTTCCCAGGCTCTGAATCAAGCTCTATAGCGCCATGGTGCTGTTCAATAATACCATAAACAATGGCCAGGCCGAGTCCGGTCCCCTTTCCTCTTTCCTTGGTTGTAAAAAAAGGCTCGAATATCTTCTGTCTGATTTCTTCATCCATACCGGCACCGGTGTCAATAACCGACATGCGCGCATACATCCCCGGCTTCAGAGAAACCCCCTCTGTGCTGCCCTCGCCGATCGAAACCCGGGCAGTAATGATCGTCAACTTTCCGCCGTCGGGCATCGCATCCCGTGCATTGTAGGCAAAGTTCATCACGATCTGCTCAATCTGCAGGGCATCCCCCATGACGGTCAGGGGCTCCGGATACAGGTCGACATGCATCCCGATACCAGAGCCGAGAAGATTCCCGAGCAATGGACGAAGTTTCACGATCAGTCCGTTGAGATCAACAGGATAAAAGATGACCGTCTTTGTCCGGCTGAAGGTCAGAAGCCCGTTGATCAGGCCCTGGGCCTTCGTCAGAGACTGCTGAATCTCGCCTGAGTAGCGCATGAGATCATTATGGGCATTAAACCTCTTTTCGATGAGATAGACCGACCCCTGGATGGTCGAGAGGATATTATTGAAATCATGGGCAATGCCGCGCGCCAGCGTCCCGATCGCCTCCATCGTCTCTGCTTTTCTAAGTCTGGCCTCGAGCAGTCCCTTCTCCTCATTACGCTTCGCCAGGTTTAAGGACATCGCATTAAAGGCCTCGGCCAACCCGCTGATTTCGTCATTTCCCGACGTAGGAATAAGGGCAACCGCCTCTCCTGAGCCAAACCGCTTGACGTTGGCAGTCAACTCGCTGATCGGATTGGTCACCCGGCGGGCAGCTATTAACAGAATAGCCAGGCCTGCAAAAAGACTAAGCAGGGCAGCGATCGCCACCCTGAGAACAATATTCCTGATCTGCTTTCTCAGCGTCTCCTTGCTGATACCAATCCGCATATAACCGATTGTTGTCTCTGTTTTTGGGGAGGCCGGCCTGTCGAAGTACAGGATTTCATCCTCATAACCCGGGGCTTCCATAGTCACCGGGCAGGTGATATTGATGACATTGGGAAGCTCCTTTATATAAAACGCACTGTTGTCCTCCTTCGAAAACGCGATAGCCGAAAAGTCAGGCACACGCGTGTCGGTGTTCTGCTCTGTTTTGTGCTCCTGACAAAGAATTTCGCTCTTTGCATTGTAGACCGTGACCGAATCTATGTTCCGGTAGGGCACGATGTCTTTCAGGGAATCCTTCAGTTTTTCAGAGTTCTCCGCATATATCCAGGTCTTCATATTGCTGGCCAGCAGCGTCGAAATAATCTTCCCCTCTTTAACCAATTCGTCGGTTACCAGACGAGTCTGGTAATAAATAACCGCACTTGCAAAAACAGGGGCGATCAGAAGAATAATACCGGCAAAGAGCCTGAAAAGCCTGAACCCGAAGCTCTTCCGGAAATTCCTACTGAACATGGCCGGCCCTCCGGACCGCATCTTCATTCCCGGCAGCGCCCAGTTTTCTGATTATCCTGTCGTTCACTATCAGCGCCGCTCCCCTTGCATCCACCCTCAGCGGACTTTTCAGCGTGTTGTCCGTCAGGATCCTCTTTGCAATCTCGGCCGCCTGGGCACCGATATCAGCGGGGACGACGTACAGGCCGGCAGCAGCGCCCATCTCAACGTATTTTTTGGTAAAGGTGAAGACCGGCACATTGTGTTGATACGAGACACCGAGCAGATACTTGAACGACTCTGAGTTGACAACTGTCACATCCGGCAGCATCCAGAAAACATCCACCCTGTTATGGATCATATCGATCGCCGCCGGAACATCGTTAGCACGGGTCACCTTCCGCAGAACAAGCTCGACTCCTTTTTTTTGAGCGACCTGTTCTGCTTCCTTCACAAAGGCGTCGAGATTCTTCGGGTCAAAGACAATGCCGATTCGTTTCGTTTTAGGAAAGAGGTCGAGTATCGCGTTCAGATATTTTTCAGGCGCAACATACAGGTTAACACCTGATACGTTTCTGGCCTTCATGCCCGGCAGTTGAGAGTTTGGAACCATTGCATAGACTACAGGAAGGTCTGTTATCCGGCTCACTTCTGTCAGCGCATCAACACCAATCGTCATTATCAGTTCGGGTTGCTGTTCACGGATCTGCTGGCGGAGAGGAACATCCCCCGATTCGGAGAGAGACAGTTCTCTGATGCTGCAACTGCAGTTTTTTTTGAAACCCTCAACTGCTTCGTTATACGGCCCGATATCTGCACTCTTGACCACAGCGACCTGATGGGCCGCCGAAGAGGCGCTTACCCCCAGAATGAGCATGGTGCAGATTATTAAGATAAGAGATACGTGTTTTCCCATCAGATCCCTGGTATAATGGGGCAGCATCCTGTACAGCAGTGTCGCCCGAACCCCATGTAGTTATGTCTTAAGTGACAAACTGTATAAGTATAACATCGAAAGAAGGTTATTTATAGTCAATGCACTATTATTTCAGCCCGTATCTGATATTCCGGGTCACCATGCATGTGCGCCCAGAGGGGCAGATATAAGAAAGGCCTGCGTTGCCGCAGGCCTCTCTGGTGCTTATTGATTATCTATACTATTCTATCGCCGTCTGAGTTCAGCTATCTGGGTCCTGATGACCGCGCGTTCAAGCGCAGTCTCGGCCCGGACAAAATCAATATTCTCTGCCTGCCTCATCCTCTCCTCGGCCCTCTTCATCGCTGCCCTGGCACGCTCGACATCTATCTCCTCTGACCTTTCAGCACTGTCTGCAAGGATCATCACCTTATCATTATTTACCTCGGCGTACCCCCAGTTTACAAAGAAGATCTTCATCTCGCTCCCGACCTTGCACGTCAGCATCCCTATCTTCAGGGTCGTCACAAACGGCACGTGGCCAGGCAGGATTCCGAACTCGCCATCGGTCCCGCTTGCCGTGACCTCATCCACCTCCTGGCTGAATATCAGCCCCTGCGGTGTCACTATCTCAAGGAGCAGTTTTCCCTCTGCCATTATTATTTCCCCGACCAGCCGAGTTTCTTGGCGTTCTCCTCGACCTCTTCAATGCCGCCACACATATAGAAAGCCTGCTCAGGCGCCTCGTCATAATCGCCGTTTACGATCGCCTTAAAGCTCCGGATCGTGTCGGCAACCTTGACATATTTGCCCGGCCTGCCGGTAAAGACTTCTGCGACATGGAACGGCTGGCTCAGGAACCTCTGGATCTTCCTGGCCCGCGAGACTGTTATTTTATCATCTTCAGAAAGCTCTTCCATACCAAGGATCGCAATGATATCCTGGAGTTCTTTGTATCTCTGGAGGACCTTCTGGACACTCCGCGCAACAGCATAGTGCTCGTCGCCAATGACCTTCGGATCAAGGATGCGCGAGGTAGAATCGAGCGGATCAACCGCAGGGTAGATGCCGAGTTCCGAGATCTGGCGTGAAAGAACGACGGTACCATCAAGGTGTGTAAATGCTGTCGCAACCGCAGGGTCGGTCAAGTCGTCTGCAGGCACATAGATCGCCTGCATCGAGGTGATAGCGCCCTTCTTCGTAGTCGTGATCCGCTCCTGGAGAATACCCATGTCAGTACCGAGCGTCGGCTGGTATCCGACGGCAGAGGGCATTCTGCCAAGCAGTGCAGAGAGTTCTGCTCCGGCAAGCGTATATCTGAAGATGTTATCGATAAAGATCAGAACGTCCTGGCCCTCGTCCCTGAAATACTCCGCACAGGTGAGAGCAGTCAGGGCGACCCGGGCACGCGCGCCGGGGGGCTCATTCATCTGTCCGTAGATAAGCGAAACCTTTTCGAGAACGCCTGAGTGTTTCATTTCACCATAGAGGTCGTTGCCTTCTCTCGTCCTTTCGCCGACACCGGCAAAAACCGAAACGCCACCGTGCTTCATGGCAATGTTATGGATCATCTCCATGATAACAACTGTCTTGCCAACTCCGGCGCCGCCGAACATCCCCATCTTGCCGCCGCGGACAAACGGGACGAGCAAGTCAAAGACCTTAACGCCGGTCTCGAAGACCTGGGTGACCGGTTCCTGGGAGACAAAATCAGGGGCAGCCCTGTGGATCGGGAGTCTCTTATCAGAGTTCACCGGGCCAAGATTGTCAACCGGCTCGCCGACAACATTCAGTATCCTGCCGAGCGCGCCCTTGCCAACCGGGACCGTGATCGGCATTCCGGTATCCACGGCAACCATTCCTCTGACCATACCGTCAGTCGGCTGCATGGCGATCGTCCGCACCTTGCTGTCGCCGAGATGGGAAGCGACCTCAAGCGTAATATCGAGGTCAGGAATGCCCTTTGAGGCGTCTCCTTTCTGCACGACCTTGACCGCGTTGAGGATATCCGGCATCTTGCCTTCGAACTCAAGGTCGACGACAGCGCCGATAACCTGTGAAACTTTGCCTGTATTGCTCATTGTAAAACCCCCGTATCGTTTTTATTCAGGTCAGGGTCAGGGATGCGTACTGCGGGCCCGGGCCTGATGTTGGTTCCTCTTTATCCCTTCAGCGCCTCAACGCCTCCGACAATATCCATAAGCTCTTTGGTAATCGATGCCTGGCGGGCCTTGTTGTACTGGAGCGTCAGACTTCCGATCATCTCATTCGCCGCCTTGGTCGCGTTTTCCATCGCCGACATTCTCGCCGCCTCTTCCGAGGCCTGTGACTCAAGCAGGGCCCTGAAGATCTGTATCTCGACATTCTTCGGTACAAGACGGTTGAATATCTCCTGCTTCGAAGGCTCATAGATAAAGTTATATACCGGCAACGATTCCTCGGATGCGGAATCGATCGGCGCAAGAGGCAGCAGCCGGGCAATCACGATCTTCTGCGCAACCACTGACTTAAATTCATTGTAGACCAGGATCACCTCGTCCACCGACTCGCTCGTATAGCTCTCTATGATGCTCGCCGCAATCTCCTGGGCGTTGGCATAGGATATCTTCCCTGATATGCCGACCCAGGAATTACTCAGCTCGACACTTCTCCGTTTGAAATACTCCCGGGCCTTTCTCCCGACCGAACTGATCGTAACGTCGAACCCTTCGTTCCTCAGTTCCGCGGCATGCCGCGCAGCGGCTTTCAGGATGTTGGTGTTAAAGGCACCGCAAAGCCCACGGTCACTGGTCAGGACAACGATCAGGACATTCCGGCGAGGCCTGGTTGCAAGTAGGGGATGCATCTCCCCTTCGGCACCGCCGGCCAGACCGGAAAGGATGCTGTTCATGCGGTCAGCATACGGCCGCATCTCGAACATGCGTTGCTGGGCCCTTCTGAACTTGGCAGCAGCGACCATTTTCATCGCCTTCGTGATCTTGCTCGTACTGTGGACTGCCTTGATTCTTCTCTTTATATCACGTAATGTCGCCATTGTTCTCCTCTATCGCAAACCGTGACCGGGCTAATTACCATTTACCGCTCACTGGTTACTGTTGTTACGGCTGGAAGCCTTTCTTGAAGTCCTCAATCGCGGTAGTGAGCTTTGCCTTAAGGTCATCATCGATGGCCTTCTTGTCGCTCAGTTCCTTCATGACATCAGCCTTCCGGTCTTTCATATAGCGAAGGAAATCAGTCTCGAACTTCTTAATCGCTTCGACCGGGACGTCATCGATAAAGCCCTGCGTTGCCGCAAAGAGGACCGCAATCTGTTCGACCATGGTCATCGGCTCATACTGACCCTGTTTCAGAAGCTCGACCAGACGCTTGCCGCGCTCGATCTGCGAGAGCGTCGATTTGTCGAGGTCACTGCCGAACTGGGCAAAGGCCGCCAGTTCCCTGAACTGTGCGAGGTCGAGCCTGAGGGTACCGGCCACCTGCTTCATCGCCTTGGTCTGCGCAGCGCCACCGACGCGGCTGACCGAAAGGCCGACGTTAACAGCCGGCCTGACACCGGCATAAAAGAGTTCAGGCTCAAGGTAAATCTGTCCGTCAGTGATCGAGATAACGTTCGTCGGGATATATCCGGAAACGTCACCCGCCTGGGTCTCGATGATAGGCAGTGCGGTAAGTGACCCGGCACCCTTGTCATCCGAAAGCTTTGCCGCCCTTTCGAGGAGTCTTGAGTGGAGATAGAAAACATCGCCGGGAAACGCCTCGCGGCCCGGCGGACGCCTCAGCAGCAGGGAGAGCTGCCGGTAGGCCGTGGCCTGTTTGCTCAAGTCATCATAAACGATGAGCGCATGGCGACCGCTGTCTCTGAAAAATTCTCCGACTGCACAACCAGTATAGGGAGCAATGTATTGCAGCGGGGCCGGCTCGGAGGCGGTTGCCGAGACAATGACCGTATGTTCCATCGCGCCGTTCTCCTCGAGAATCTTCATGATACGGGCAATGTTCGACTGCTTCTGGCCAATGGCAACATAAATACAGACAACGTCGCCGCCTTTCTGGTTGATGATGGCGTCGATCGCAATCGCTGTTTTTCCGGTCTGACGGTCACCGATGATCAGCTCGCGCTGGCCTCTGCCGACCGGGATCATCGCATCGATCGCCTTGATTCCTGTCTGCAGCGGTTCGTGGACCGACTTACGCTCGATAATACCCGGAGCGACGACGTCGACAGCGCGGAAATCCTTTGTATTGATCGGACCTTTGCCATCTATCGGTTGCCCGATGGCATTAATGACCCTGCCCTTGAGCGCATCGCCCACAGGCACGGACATGATTCTGCCGGTCCGCTTGACAATATCGCCCTCGTGAATAAGCTGGTCATCGCCAAAGAGAACCGCGCCGACCGCATCTTCTTCGAGGTTCAGGGCCATGCCCATGACGCCGCCCGAAAACTCAAGCAACTCGGATGCCATGCATTTCTCAAGCCCGTATACCCTGGCAATACCGTCGCCGACAGAGATGACCGAACCGATCTCGCTCACGTCGACCTTCTTTTCGAAGTCCATGATCTGTTTTCTTAA
>JBARHQ010000159.1:0-3920 GCA_049799315.1 Thermodesulfovibrionales bacterium
GGCAGGCATTCGGCAGTTAAGGGTATCGATCTGCTGCTGGACGCTATCGTGCTTCTTGAGAAGACAAACCCCGGCCTGGATTATCGTGTTACTATAGTCGGCGAAGGGGAGTTGACCCCCCAAATGATAACCATGGTAAACAAGAACAATCTGAATCATAAAGTGCACTTTGCGGGAAAAGTTCCTGATGGTAATCTCTTCGATCTGTATGCAGATGCGGACTGCGTTGTTATCCCCTCCCGCTCGGAGAGCATACCGGTTGTATTGAGTGAGGCCCTGCAGTTCAATAAACCGATGATAGTCACGGACGTCGGAGACATGGGGATGCTCGGAAGGAAGTATGGAATTGCACGCGTGGTAGAAAAGGAAAATGTTGACGCGCTTGCAAATGAGATGCGGGATTTCATCGAAAAACCTTTTCAAATAGATCCTGAAAAGCGAAATGAATTACTCTCTCTGCTAATGATGGAAAATTCCATGCAAAAAATATTTACTGTCATAACGGAGGCCGGGGCAAGATGAAGGCGGTAATCCTTGCGGGCGGAAAAGGCACCAGGCTTTACCCGTACACAACGGTTTTTCCGAAACCTCTTGTCCCGATTGACGACAAGCCGATAATTGAGATATTGCTCCGGCAGCTGAAGTATCACGGAATAACCTCCGTTACTGTTTCCGTAGGACACCTCGCGGAATTACTCATGACCTTTCTCGGGAAAGGTGAAAAATTAGGCATCCCGATTGAATATGTGAGCGAAGATAACCCTATGGGCACCGTTGCGCCCCTCACCCTGATAAGGGACCTGCCTGAGGATTTTTTCCTGATGAACGGAGACGTTCTGACAAATATTAATTACCGGGACCTGTTCGAATTTCATCTGGCAAATAAATCTGCGCTTACCATCGCAACCTTTTCAAAAGAGGTCAGGGTGGATCTGGGTGTTTTAGTGGCCGACGAACAGAACGTCGTGACCGATTATATTGAAAAGCCCGCCTATAAATATGATGTCAGCATGGGGATATATGTCTTCAATAGATCGGTTGTCCAATATATACCGAAAAATGAATATTACGATTTCCCAACCCTGGTGAAGGCGCTTCTGGAGAAGAAGATAAAAGTTATGTCGTACCGGTTTAATGACATATGGCTCGATATCGGAAGGCCGGCGGATTACGAAGAGGCGCAGAACCTGTTTAAGTCTCTGAGAGATAAATTATTGCCTGAGAGCCGGCAAGCGTGAAGACACTATGAGGAACTCTTTGGAGCTTGTCCATAAAGTCTATTTTTTGTCCGTCATTCCCGAAGTTCTTAATCGGGAATCCAGCCCTTCGACAAGCTCAGGGCGACACAATACTTGTCATGGTGAGCCTGTCGAACCATGGATCCCCGGGTCAAGCCCGAGGATGACAAACCTTTAGTTTATGGAGAGACTCCTTTCATGAACTGGAACGGCAAAAAAGTCTTCGTAACCGGAAGCGACGGCTTTATAGGCAGTCACCTCGTTGAAAGGCTTGTCGAACTTGGGGCAGATGTACGCGCGCTGGTCCTCTATAATTCGTTCAATTCCTGGGGCTGGCTCGACACCATCGACGGCGAAAAACTGAAGAATGTCGAGGTCGTTGCCGGCGATATTCGCGACCCCCACCATGTCCGGGAAATGGTCAAAGATATCGAGATCGTATTTCATCTGGCCTCTTTAATTGCGATACCCTATTCCTATCATGCACCCGATTCCTATCTGGAGACGAACGTTAAGGGGACTTTGAACATACTCCAGGCCGCCAGATACAATCGTGTGGAGCAGCTTATCCATACCTCAACGAGCGAGGTATACGGGACCGCGCAATTCGTGCCGATAACCGAAGAGCATCCTCTTGTGGGACAGTCCCCGTATGCGGCCTCTAAAATAGCGGCAGACCAGTTTGCGATCAGCTTCCACCGGTCTTTCGATCTGCCGGTCACGATCGTCAGACCTTTTAATACCTATGGTCCCCGCCAGTCCGCAAGGGCGGTCATTCCGACTATAATTGCACAGGCGCTTTCCGGCAAGAAAACCATAGCTATAGGAAATGTCAGGCCGACGAGGGATTTTACCTATGTGAGCGATACGGTGGAAGGGTTCATCAGGGCCGCGGACCATAAGGAGTCTATCGGGAAGGTCCTCAATCTCGGCAGCAACAGTGAAATATCGATCGGCGATCTTGTCCAAAAAATCAGGGGTCTTCTGAATAACAGTTTTGAAATCGCATCCGATGCCGCCAGATTGAGGCCTGAAAAGAGCGAGGTGGACAGACTCTGGTCGGACAATTCCAGGGCAAAGTCGGTCCTGAAATGGGAGCCGGCCGTCTCTCTTGAAAGGGGTCTGGAGCTGACCATTGAATGGGTCGGCAAGAACAGGCATATGTACAAAGAAAACCTCTATAATATTTAGGCTCCTTCTCAAACTGAGCAGGTAAAGTCCCTCTTCCTTGCTTAAGGCGCCTACTTTTGGTGAAGGGAAATGGTAGAGGATACTGCATCGGGTGGCAATCTTATTTCATTCCTCTCCCTTGAGGAGAGAGGGCTGTAATATTCCCCCTCCCTTGAGGGGAGGGGATGAAGGGGAGGGTGAATAAATCAATGGCAAAAGGGTTAACGCACCTTGCAAAAGGACTTAGAAAAAAATCAACGGATGTGGAGCAGCTATTATGGAGCCATATACGGGCAGGCCGCTTTGAACGTATGAAGTTTAGACGTCAGCACCCTATTGGGCAGTATATAGTCGACTTTGTTTGCCTGGATAGAAAGCTGATTGTCGAATTGGATGGTGGTCAGCATGCTTTGCCGGACGAAATTCTGAAAGACAGACAAAGAGATGCCTGGCTTGGAAAAGAGGGCTTCACTGTTGTGCGTTTTTGGGATAATGAGGTTTTGACAAATACAAGCGGAGTTCTTGAAGTCATAAGGGAGCGGATTCATAGGACACCCTCCCCTCAATCCCCTCCCCTCAAGGGAGGGGAAGTAATCACCCACTTAAAATGAGTAATCACCCACTTAAAATGAGAAGGCACCATATTTAATGAAAGGCATGAAACCCGCCAATTCATTGACCTGGAAGTATCTGCTGAGCGACATCGATTTTGATGAGCGGGAAAAGCGGGCCGTTTCAGATGTCCTTGATTCAAAGTGGCTTTCGATGGGGTCAAAAACACGGGAATTCGAGGAAAGGTTCAGTCATTACGCAGGGACACCTTTTGCCCTGGCAACAACAAACTGCACCACCGCCCTTCACCTTGCATTAATCAGCCTGGAAATAGGTAAGGGCGATGAAGTCATTGTTCCGTCTCTGACCTTTGTAGCCTCCTCTAATGCGATACTCTATACCGGCGCAAGGCCTGTTTTTGCCGATCTATCGTCTTTAAAGCATCCTCTCATGGACCCGGCAGATATCGGGAGAAAGATCACAAAACGCACGAAAGCTATCCTGGTAATGCATTATGCCGGATACCCCTGCGAGATGAAAAAAATAATATCTCTTGCGAGAAAAAAGGGGTTGTACGTAATCGAGGATGCGGCCCATGCTGTCGGGTCATATTATGCGGATAAAATGTGCGGCACGCTTGGCGATGTCGGCTGCTACAGTTTTTTCGCGAATAAGAATATTTCTGCCGGCGAAGGCGGAATGCTGGTGACCCGTCATAAAAAGATCTACGAAAGGGTATCGAAGCTGCGGTCCCATGGAATGACATCGCTTACGTGGGACAGGGCCAGGGGTCATGCTTATTCCTACGACGTTGTGGACCTCGGATATAATTACAGAACGACCGAAATCAGCTCCGCTCTGGGGATCGTACAGTTGGGGAAATTGCGTAAGAACAATCTGAGGAGAGATAAAATCTTTGCCGGATATGTAAAGAGATTGTCGGCTTGCCGCAACCTCCTG
>JBARHQ010000160.1:0-3635 GCA_049799315.1 Thermodesulfovibrionales bacterium
GCCATTGGCCGGGAACAGGCCAAACAATACTGCTGCAATATTCAGAAAAAGGACGGGCGTGAACTTCCCTTTTGTTTCTATACTAATGGGCACGACATCTTTTTTTGGGATCTGGATAATTATCCACCACGCAAAGTCTATGGCTTCCCGACCCGTGACGACCTTGAGCGCTATCAATATATACGCAAAGCAAGAAAAGTCCTGGCCGGTGAATTCATCAATGCCAAAATCGCCGGTCGTGATTATCAAATCCGTGCTATCCGCTCTGTGATGGAAGCGATTGAAAAAAGAAAGCGCACCTTTCTGTTGGTGATGGCAACTGGCACAGGAAAGACGAGAACTTGTATTGCTTTAGTAGATGCCCTGATGCGCGCTGGCTGGGCTGAAAAAACCCTGTTTTTGGTCGACCGAATTGCCTTGCGGGATCAGGCACTGGAGGCATTCAAAGAACACTTGCCCAATGAACCACGCTGGCCTAAGGTGGGAGAAAAGGCTATTGCAAAGGACAGAAGAATTTATGTCTCTACCTATCCCACCATGCTTAACATCATTCGTGATGAAGAGACACGACTTTCCCCCCATTTCTTTGATCTGGTCGTTGTGGATGAAAGTCACCGGTCTATTTACAACACCTATCAGGAAGTGCTTGATTACTTCAGCACCATTACCCTTGGATTGACGGCGACGCCGACAGATGTGATTGACCACAATACGTTCAAATTATTTGAATGCGAAGACGGCTTGCCTACCTTCGCCTATTCTTATGAAGAAGCCATCAATCATATTCCTCCGTACCTGTGTGATTTCCAGGTGATGAAGATCAAGACCAAATTTCAGGAAGAAGGCATAAACAAACGCACCATCTCACTTGAAGACCAAAAGAAACTCATTGTTGAAGGACGCGAGATTGAAGAGATAAATTACGAAGGTACGGAGATTGAGAAAACGGTCGTCAATCGCGGAACCAATGCGCTCATTGTCCGGGAGTTTATGGAAGAGTGCATCAAAGACCACAACGGCGTTCTGCCCGGAAAATCAATCTTCTTCTGCATCAGTATGGCGCATGCAAGAAGAATGGAAGCTATTTTTGATGCGCTTTATCCTGAATATAAGGGTGAACTGGCAAAAGTCATAGTGTCTGACGACCCCCGCGTTTATGGTAAAGGAGGCTTACTCGACCAGTTTACCAATAACGACATGCCGCGTGTGGCTATCAGCGTGGATATGCTTGACACAGGAATAGATATAAGAGAGCTTACCAACCTCGTTTTTGCCAAGCCGGTATATTCCTATACCAAATTCTGGCAGATGATAGGCCGGGGCACTCGTCTGCTCGAAGACCAGAAAATAAAGCCTTGGTGTAAGAAAAAGGACGCCTTTCTTATATTGGATTGTTGGGACAACTTTGAGTATTTTAAGCTGAATCCTAAAGGAAAAGAACTCAAACCGCAGATCCCTCTGCCCGTCAGGTTATTCGGTTTGCGATTAGACAAAATCGAAAAGGCTCAAGAAAAGAATAAGCCTGAAATCGCTGTTAAAGAAACCAATAAGCTGAGAATGCAGATTGCCGGATTGCCGCAAAATTCTATAGTGATTATGGATGCCAAATTTGAATTGCAGCGCATGGAAGATGAAAACTTCTGGATGCAGCTTTCTGCAGATAAGATTGAATTCCTCCGTTCAATAGTAAAGCCCTTGCTTCGTACAATCTCAACCGCTGATTTCAAGGCAATGCGTTTTGAAAAGGACATTGTCGAGGTTTCTTTAGCCCATCTATCTGCTGAAAAGGCAAAGTTTGAGGCCCTGAAAGAAAGTATCATTGAGGAGATTTCGGAACTGCCTCTTTCGGTGAATATCGTAGCCAAAGAGGAAGACCTTATCAGGCAGAGCCAGACCAAGAACTATTGGGCAACCATCACCGAAGAGAAGTTCGACGAGCTTATCGACAAGCTCAGCCCATTGATGAAGTTCTGTGAATCTCTGGTCATTCCTCTTGGTCCGGCGAAGTTCAACCTGAAAGACCTTATCCATACCAAAGAGTTTGTTGAATTCGGTCCTCAGCATGAGGCGATAAGCGTCGCAAAATATAGAGAAATGGTCGAGCAAAGAGTGCAGGAACTCGTCATACGCAATCCAACATTGCAGAAGATTAAATCACGTCAGCAGATTACAGAAGCTGAGGCTGAGCAATTAGCGGAACAATTACATAACGAGCAGCCGCATATTACCGTGGATTTGTTACGTAGAGTCTATAACAACAGCCGGGCACAGTTCGTCCAGTTTATCAGGCACATCCTGGGCATAGAAGTGCTCGAAAGTTTCCCCGAGACAGTATCAAAGGCATTTGACCATTTCATAGCCTCTCACAGCTACTTATCAAGCAGACAGTTGCAGTTTCTTGATCTGCTCAGAAATTTCATTCTGGAAAAAGGAGACTTGCAGAAGAAGGACCTGATACAATCACCCTTTACCATGCTGCATCCGGAAGGCATCCGGGGCATTTTCAAGCCAAACGAAATAGAAGAAATACTAACCTTAACTGAAAAAATAAAGGCGGCATAAAGAATGTTTGTTCATAATTTTGGTGTTTGTCATCCTCCGGCTTGACCGGGGGATCCACAATATATTAAAAGAATGGATTCCCGCCTTCGCGGGAATGACGACAAAATAGTACGTAGATTCTTTATGGACAAACTCTTACAAGGAGTACAATGCTACAAAACAACGCACAACTGAAAAGCCTGATCGATAAACTCTGGAACAACTTCTGGAGCGGCGGCATATCCAATCCCTTGACTGCTATTGAGCAGATCACCTACCTGATCTTTATGAAACGGCTTGACGATCTGGAAGCCAAGCGGGAAAGAGACGCCGAATTTACCGGCGAAAAATATACCTCGCGGTTTAGCGGAAAATACAAAGTGCCCGGAAGCACTGAGGCTGTCGATAAAAGCGAACTGCGCTGGAGCGATTTCAAGAGAAGACCGGCGGAGGAGATGTTGCTGCATGTCCAAACAAAAGTATTCCCTTTTCTGAAAGATTTGAACGGAAGCACTTCGCCCTTCACAAAAGCAATGGCAAATGCCGTGTTTATTATGCCCAAGCCGTCGCTGCTGGTGGAGGCGATCAACATTATCGAACAGCTATTTGAAGAAATTGCAAAAGATGCAGAGCAGGGCGGCCAGGCCTTTCAGGATATACAGGGCGATGTATACGAAATGCTGTTAAGCGAAATCGCCACAGCAGGAAAAAACGGCCAGTTCCGCACGCCACGGCATATCATTAAACTTATGGCTGAACTGGTTGCGCCGGAGCTGGGGCAGCTTATCGGCGACCCGGCCTGTGCCACAGGCGGTTTTTTGCTTGGGGGCTATCAATATATCCTCACTGATCTGGTCCGTCAAAAAGACCCCGGCAAGCTCGTACGTGATGAAGACGGGTTTGAACGGGGCTCCATGAGCGCTGTGCTTACTGAGGACGTCAAGAAAGTATTAGAGGAGAGCCTGACGGGCTTTGATATTGATACAACCATGGTGCGGTTGGGTCTCATGAACCTGATGATGCACGGAATAGACAACCCGCATATTGATTACAAAGACACCCTGAGCAAAAGCTTTAATGAAGACAGCCGGTAC
>JBARHQ010000161.1:0-1599 GCA_049799315.1 Thermodesulfovibrionales bacterium
AATTTTTTCTGCCACTTCAATACGATCCTGGGCAATACCAGGACCTGGTAGTTATTGCTTTCGAACGAACGGCGCCGTTTCCTTGTCTCCGGAAGCGGCGCCGAATTCCTGCATTAGATAAATATTAATTGTGTCAGTAGCAAATAGAAATGTCCGGTTTTGTAGCAAATGAATTGTCCGCTTTTTGTTGTAGAGGAGAAAGCAGCGGAGGGCGGAGCCCGAAGCGGCTTTCTCCTTGGCGAGCGGCGGAAAGTTACGCTGCCTTTTTTGTCTTGGTCTGGATCTGCTGTCCCTTGTTGCCGTAATCTGCAAGTTTCCTTGGGCCATGGAAGATAGCAAGCGTTCCGTCAAGGTGGCAATGAACCCAGACCTTGGACTTGATGTAGTTGCACCGGAACTCATCCCTTGGGATCTGCAGCACCTGATTCTCAAACTTCACGCAGTTGTCGTGCTGCACTGTTCTTTCATAACGTTCGCACAGGATGTCATCAAGCGGTGGACCGATATACGACATGAATGCGGAGCCTTCTTCTCTGGCCGGATGGGTGAACTTCCGGTTGAAGGCCGGCAGGTAGGTCTCACGCAGATACCTGTTGGCATCTTCCATGGTGGTAATGCCTATCAGGGCCAATTCTTTGGGTAAACGCTCCTGATGGGTGGAAAAAGCTCGTTCCGATCTGCCTCGTGCCTCGGGAGAGTAGGCAGCTATCATGGTTATGCCAAGATGAGCCATAGCTCTGCCGAATTGAGTTGGGTTGCTTTTATCTACTTTGCCGCCCGCTTCAGGGGTATGCCAGTAATGACTGCCTCGATCCGAATAGAAACTGCAGAACAGGCCGCGCTTTTCAATGACATCCTTTACGCCCTGGAAACTGCTGACTGTTCCTTCCTCGGCGCAGAAGAACATCGAATAGTGCTCATTGGTAGCATCATCCATGGTGCTGATAAGATCCCATTTCTGACCCGGCACCCACTCATGAGTGCTGCCGTCCTGGTGGATCATCATGCCGGGAAGGGCTGACGCTTCACGACGCTTACGGTGAGCACCTTTACGCTTGGACTTCGGAATCACCCTTGCCTGCTGCAACTGATTTTTTACCCAGGTGTAACTCCGGCTTCCGCCTTGTTGAATGGACCAGTCGTGGAATTGGGCGGCGTTCCAGCCCTGGTGGCGACTGCTGTACAGATCAACAAGCGCAATTACTTCATCAACTGGTGCGCGGCGGTGTGACCCCTGAGTAAGCCGCTTGTCGGCAAGACCATCGAGGCCACTTTCCTCAAAACGGTCGACATAGCGACGGAAACTGCGGTCACTTACTCCCAGAATCAAGGCCGCCTCCTCCTGGGTAAGGCGACGACTTCGCCAACCGTCATAAGCTTCTTTAAAACGCATTTGTTTGGTCTCCTGTAGCCATCTTGTCCGTTTCATCTGTCACCCTCCTGGCAACAGATTAAAACCGGACAGATTATGTGCTACAAGACCGGACACATTATAAGCTCACTACAGATCGGTACTGATCCTTTGACAGGTTGGTGAGGGTGGGGTAGTATGAGGTACTTCTTATTTATGGGTGAGGGATGGTATTAGGAGAACATTCT
>JBARHQ010000162.1:0-14355 GCA_049799315.1 Thermodesulfovibrionales bacterium
CGGATATCCCTGTTGTTACCCCTGCAGGGAGACAGACATATCAGTCCGGCTGGCTCATCCCGAAGATCAACGACGGCAAATATGACGGCATGATTTGTACGGTCGAGGACATTACCAATCAGAAGCAGGACAGGAAGGCCCTGAAGGAGAGTGAGGCAAAATACCGTGAACTGGTCGAAAGCGCCAACAGTATAATCATGCGTATAGACCTCCAGGGGAACATCTCTTTTTTGAATCCGTTTGCCTTAAAGTTTTTCGGCTTTCCAGAAGAGGAGATCATCGGCAGAAACGTAATCGGGACAATCATCCCCCGGACAACCGGACGGGAGCGCAAACTCAAAAAAATGTTCCGGGAGATCGGCAAGAAACCGGAATTGTATGGGAACCTCGAGGATGCAAATATACGAAAAAACGGCGAGAAGGTCTGGATTGCCTGGACGAACCGGGCGCTTTTCCGCGACGGACTCGTCGTAAGTGAGGTGCTCTGTATCGGCAACGATATTACGGCCCAAAAATATCATGAAAACCTGCTTGAGCAATGCCGCACGGATCTTAAGGAGAGAGTGAGAATCAGGACGATGCAGCTTACCCAGGCAAATGAGAACCTGCAGCAGGAGATAAACGAGCGGAAGTGGACAGAACAGGTCCTCAGGCTATCCGAGGAAAAATACCGGCTTGTCGTCGAGCATGCAAACGAAGGCATCGTGGTGACTCAGGATGATTTTTTCAAGTACGCAAATCCCAAGGCAGAGAGAATATTCGGCTATTCCCGCGACGACCTCCTGTCAAAACCCTTTACCGAGTTCATTCATTCCGACGATCGCGACCTAATGAGAGAGCGTCACATCAGACGGCTCCGCGGAGACAACCTCCCTCATTTTTTTTCCTGTCGGATTGTTGATCATGAGGGGACGGTGCGGTGGCTTGAGATCAACTCCGTACTCATCACCTGGATGGGAAGACCTGCCACGCTTGCTTTTTTTAATAACATTACCGAGCGGAAACGGGCAGAGGAGATGCTCCATCTCCTTAAGACGGCAATCCAGCAGGCCCGGGACTCAGTCGTCATCACCACCGTCAATCCGGTACGGCCTACGGCAAAGATCGTTTTTGTGAACGCCGCCTTTACCAAGATGACGGGCTATACCGAAGAAGAAGTCATAGGGAAGCCGTCCCTGATCCTTCAGGGTCCTGAGGCAGAGGGCATGGTCTGGACTAAATTCGAGACAGAATCCACGACGGGCAAGGCCTTTTATCTCGAGACTGTTGCCTATCGCAAAGACGGTACCCGCTTCCATGTCGAGTGGCAGATCACCCCGCTCAGGAGCGAGAAGGGAAAGGTGACTCACTTTGTCTCGATACAGAGGGACATAACCGACCGGAAACGGGCAGAAGAGAAGTTCATACTCTATCAGGAGCAGCTGCGTTCGCTCACCTCCGAGCTTTCGCTTGCCGAGGAAAGTGAAAGGAGACGTATTGCCACCCAGATCCACGATCATATTGGACAGACGCTGGCGATTACCAAGATCAGACTCGGAGCACTTAAAGACTCCTGCGACAGGGGACATACCGCGCCTATTGATGAGATACGAGCGCTTATTGAGAAGACCATCCAATATACCAAGTCGCTGACATTCGAGCTGAGCCCTCCCATCCTCTATGAACTGGGTTTTGAAGCGACTATCGAATGGCTGTCAGAGCAAATGCAGAAGTTGCACTATATTCTTTTTTCCTGTGAAAATGACGGGAAGCAGAAGCCGCTCACCCGGGAGATGAGTATTCTTCTTTTCCAGGTGGTGAGGGAGCTTTTCATGAACATCGTAAAGCACTCCCAGGCGCACCAGGTCTTGACTCATATCCGGAGGGAAGGGGATCGCCTTGTGATTCAGGTGGAGGACGACGGCATCGGATTCGACGCCTCGTCGATCGGCGAGCGTGTTACCTTCGGCTTCTTCAGCATCAGGGAAAGACTGAAATATCTCGGTGGCAATCTGGAGATCGAAGCTATCCCGGGCAAAGGGACGAAGATCACGGTCATGTCACCGCTGGCCCTGACAACGAAAGAAACGCAGGAGACTACCCCGTGGCGCTGAAGATACTGCTGGCTGACGATCATAAGATCGTGAGAGACGGGCTCCGCAACCTGCTCGAAAAGCAACCGGATATCACCGTGGCGGGAGAGGCAGAAGACGGGAGGGAAGCCCTGCAGCTGGCCCGAAAACTTTCTCCTGACGTGGTGATCATGGATATTGCCATGCCCGATCTTAATGGCATCGAGGCGACCCGGCTGATACTCTCTGAAATTCAGAACGTCAAAATCGTTGCGCTCTCCATGCATTCAGACAAGCGGTACGTTTCCGCGA
Organism: Thermodesulfovibrionales bacterium; assembly: GCA_049799315.1. GTDB lineage: Bacteria > Nitrospirota > Thermodesulfovibrionia > Thermodesulfovibrionales > UBA6898 > PALSA-1316. The sequence goes on from JBARHQ010000162.1 coordinate 2,364, forward strand.
TGCTCAAGGCCGGGGCATCAGCCTATCTTCTTAAAGATTGTGCTTTTGAAGAGCTCATCACTGCGATCAGGACGATCATGAAAGGCAAAATATATCTCAGCCCCGGAATCGCAGGGGTGGTCATAGAGGACTACATCAGGAAAGGTTCGAAAACAGATTCCTCTGTTTTTTCACTCCTTTCCGACCGTGAGAGGGAGGTGCTTCAGCTCATGGCCGAAGGAAGGACGTCTAAAGAAATAGCGCTATATCTTTATGTAAGCATCAAGACCGTTGAGACGCATCGGACAAACATTATGACAAAACTTGATATCCACAATATCGCGGAACTTACCAAGTACGCGATCCGAGAGGGTTTGACCTCTCTCTGAACCTTGCTGCAGCGCTGCATCATGAGCATGTGCAGAGTAAGGCAAGCACTCCCCTCTTAATATCCTGACGGTAGGGGTTTACCCCTACCCCAAAATCAGAGTTTCCCCGATTGTTATTGCGCTGCGCGCGGCACGATAATAAATATACTGGTGATTATACAAAACGAAAACTATAGCAATCCAATGACAACAGTAACCGGAAGGAGAGAAATGGCAACCATGACAGCAAAAGAGAGAGTGATGAAGTTCCTCAATGGAGAGAAGGTGGACCGGCCGCCGATATTCAGTGGCATGGGCAATGTGATCAAACCGGTCCTTGACAAAAACGACATCGTCTTTTCGAGAGTGCACCGGGACCCTGAGCTTATGGCTAAGGCGGCTGCGGGCATGTATCGGGAGTTCGGCTACGAATGCGCGGTTGTTCCTTTTGATTTCGGCGTCGAGGCAGAGGTGCTTGGTGCGAAAATGAACTACTATGACGAAGTCGAAGGCCTTCTCTATCCGACGGTCAAAGAGAAATCCGTAATTAGCATTGATGATGTAAAGGTCCCTGCTGACCTGAAAAATGCAGGCAGAATTCCTGTAGTGACAGACGCGATCAAAGCGCTTCGCAGAGAATTAGGCAATGATGTTGCCATCGGGTCTTACATTTTAGGGCCATTCACCCTTGCGGGCCAGGTGAAGGAACTCGACCAGCTTTTTGAGGAATCGTTTCTCGAGCCGGAAAAGACCGGCAAACTGCTCGAGAAGCTTTCGGAATTCATTATCCAGGTATTCAAGATCTACCAGGAGGCCGGCGCTGATTATTTTACCCTGAGAGAGATGGGGGGGACATCAGATGTTATGAGCCCGAAGAGCTTCAGGAGTCTTATCAAGCCCCATCTGATCAGGATCCTTTCGGAAATGCCGAGGCCCAGCATCCTTCATATCTGTGGCGACACCAATGCGATCATCGGCGATATGGCCGAATGCGGTGCTGACGCAGTGAGCGTTGACCAGAAGAACCGTATGGCAGAAACACGACAGAAGCTTGGTGACAAGGCTATTATTCTCGGCAATTTCGACCCCATCAAGGTCCTCCATAAAGGTGCTGCAAGTGATGTCGGCCCGGCGGTGCTCGAGGCGCTCAAGAACGGCGCAAGTGCGGTATGGCCCGGTTGCGACCTCTGGCCGGAAGTGCCCAAGGAAAATATGGACGCATTAATGAAGGCTCTGAAGAACGTGTAGGGAAAGAAGAGGCCGGCTGACATCATGAAGATAGTTCAGATTGCAGGATATCTCGGTTCCGGGAAAACCACCCTCATCATTGCGCTGAGCAGGAAGGTGGCTGAGGCCGGGATGAAGGTTGCGATCCTTGTCAATGACATCGGCTCGGTCGCGGTTGATGGAAAGGTGATAGAGGAATACGGCTTGACGGTGAAGGATATAGGCGGGGGGTGCATCTGCTGCCAGGTGGCGGGGACTATGATCAAGACGCTTGAAACGCTTGCCAAAGGCCCAAAGCCGGATGTGATCATCATCGAGCCGACCGGCATCGCTGTGCCGGAGTCAATACGCCAGACGGTGATGCTGAATGCGGAAAAAACCGGCGCAGTGTTAGGGCCTACGATAGTTCTTTTCGATACCACGCGCACTGATAAGCTCCTTACGTATGACACCCTGAAACGCTTGGTGAAGACACAGATAGGGGATGCGGACATTGTTGCCCTGAGCAAAATTGACCTGTCTTCGGTTGATGCAGCAGATTACGCAGAAAAGGCTGTCCGTGAGATGAATCAGACGGCGAAGATCATCCGGCTTTCGACCGTGACCGGGGAAGGACTCTCTGTCCTGGCTGACCGGATACAGGAAGTAACGGTGCAGGCATGACCGGGTTTATCGAGTTGAACAGCAACAGAAACCCCGTCCATGACGATATCAACAGCCATGGAATGAGCTGTTCTGTGACCGCCTCCAACCCTGTCAGCGCAGATGAGCTGAGAAGGTTTGCTGCAGAATTGATGACTGCGATCGCTTCAGCATGCGTCACTGCCGGAGCAAAGGACGTGAGTCATGTGAAGGCATTTATTGAACATGATACAGGGTTTCTTCATGCCGATACTGTCGGCAATCCGAATGACGTAAAGGTTGAAGGACGGGACGGTAAGCCTGCAGAGAGTTTCAGACTCGTGGTGAATTCCGTCATATACGGGCTAAGCGCCAATGTCGTAAAGGAAGTTACGGAATCGGCAATCAACAAAACAGTCGGAATGTTCGGTCTCGTAAGAACTTCCGCAGAGAAGTGACTGTGCGAGAGAAAGAGGAGAAAAAAACATCATGAAAGAAACAAAGATGAAGCCGGCCCATGAAGCGAATATGCAGGACTACCGGATTGAACACGAGCCTTTTTACCTGCCGATCCAGGATGAGGTGGAACTGTTCCAGATAGCGTATGAGAGCAAGCTGCCGCTCATGCTCAAGGGGCCTACCGGCTGCGGAAAAACAAGATTTCTTTCTTATATGGCATACAAAACCGGCCTTCCGCTCATTACCATTGCCTGCCACGAGGACCTCACCGCCAGTGATTTGGTCGGCCGATATCTCCTCGACGGAGGCACCACCCGGTGGCAGGATGGACCATTGAGCCTTGCCGTTCGTCACGGAGGGATCTGTTACCTCGACGAGGTTGTGGAGGCAAGAAAAGATACGACGGTTGTAATCCACCCTCTCACTGATGACCGGCGGGTCCTTCCTCTTGAAAAGAGGGGCCAGATCCTTGAAGCCTCTGATACCTTCATGCTTGTCATCTCCTATAACCCCGGGTACCAGACCGTACTCAAAGACCTCAAGCAGAGCACAAAGCAGCGCTTCATAACCCTTGATTTTGACTATCCTTCGGCGAGCCTGGAAGAGGAGATCATAGTGCATGAGAGCGGGGTAGACCACAAGACCGCTGCTGACCTGAGAAAGATCGCAGAGAAGATCAGGGGACTGAAAGACCGGGGGCTTGATGAAGGTGTGAGTACAAGGCTGCTCATTTATGCCGGAGTGCTGATTAAACGGGGTGTTGAGCCTAGACGTGCCTGTGAGGTCGCCATGATCAAGCCTATTACGGATGATTTCGAGATTCAGAAGATCTTGCAGGAAATTGTTGCCGCGGTGCACTGATGGCGGTACTTTTCGAAAGACAGACTGTTCAGGAGATCGCGACGTCGGTCGCGGAAAAGCTCGGCAGCGCTGATCTCGTTTCAGAGACCGTCCGCAGCCTCAGCAGCGTCCTGGATGAGGAGGGGATGAAGCACTATCTCCTGATCGTGGATTCCTTTAGTTCGCTTGATCGCTCGCTGGCGCTTTTCTTTCTGAAGTCCGGCAGGGCCACGCTGGAACCGCTCAGGGACCCGGAAGCAAGGAAAGAAGTTCTTGTATTACTGCTTAAGATGGGGCGATCGAAATGGAGTGTTGTGGAAGCGGCTTACCTGAAGCTTCCGCTTCTCGAGAGTTATCCCGCATTGGTCCTGCAGTGGCTGCAGTCGGCAAGCACCCTGGCGGATATCGACCAGGATGTTGCGCTTCAGTATCTTGAAGGGAGCATTTCGGTCATAAAATCGATCGGCACGGGCCGTTTTACTGATTGGGCTTCTTTCGGAGAAGAGATTGCCAGGCTGTCATGGAAAACAGCAAAGGAATACTTCAAGTCAAGCCCCGAGGTTTTCAAGAGGATCGACGCATGTGATCTTGAGCGATGGGCGCGACTGGGGATATATCTCCTTGAGAAAAGCCCAAAGATCAAAACGGGATACGACGCTCACAGCATGCTTGCTGCCGGTGCTGCGGCAGGGAAATCAAAGAAAATCGATCTGGCGCTCCAGTATTTTAAGTCTGCTCCTCAGATTCTTGCCCGACTTTCGATAAAGGACCTTGAGGAGTGGGTGGCCAAAGGGCTTGAAGCAGCGGATACGCACAAGGACAGCAGTGCGTCGTATTTTTCGCTTGAAACCGGGTCGAGCAGAAATGCTGTTGAAGGACTGGTGAAAGGCATGGAGCTGAAAGATATCCATACCGTTCTTCGTTCTTACGCAGAGGCGCTTGCAGGGAAAAAACTGATGCTGCGCTCGTCCTCTATCTTCTACAAGAACCTCCCTGGATTGAGCAGGTTCTTTTCCGTTACCGACGGCGAACGTATTTTCCTGCCGTCACGCATCGAAGCCTTTGCCGACGAGGAGTTGAACTTCAAGACATACAAATGGATTCTTACCCATGAACTGGGACATCTTCTCCACGGTACATTCGATATCGAAAAGAAAGACCTTGACTGTCTGACGGGACTGAAAAATCCTAATCAGGCCTTTAAGATCTTTGAATTCCTCGAGGACGAACGCGTTGACTACCTGCTCGGACTTACTTATCCGGGCCTTGAAAAGGACCGGCGCACTATTATGGACGCATTTCTCTCCCAGACGCATGCAAAGGGAGAGGTGAAACGGTCTGTCTTCGAGTCCCTCAGCTTCCGGATGACGGATACAATGACTGACTCCGATACGATGATATGCAGACTCACTCCGCTTCTGAAGGAGGCTCTTGCACAGGTGTTAAGGCCTGACTGTACAGTCAGGGATGTGCTCGATCTGACCGTCCGTCTCTACACGTCATTAAACGGCGAGACATCCTGTGAGGTTTGCGAAAACCGGGAATCCATGGACCGACTCTTTTATCGAGGAATCATTGACTATGACCTTGTCGAGAATGCCCGTTCCGGCACATCGAGGCTCGTCGTTGACATGGTTGAACGTTTCAACGAGAAGAAAGCGGGGATCGCCCGGGAGACTGTGGCAGCGGTATTGAGGCAGATCGAAGAGGCTGAGATCATAGACTCAGAGGAACTCCTCTGGCAGGTCGAAGACAGCGAACGACTGTCGGAACTCTTTGAGCAGGTCCAGAACGCTATTGCAGAGATGGAGGCAGAAAAGCGGCTTCGCAGGTCGGTCTATTATGACGAGTGGGATATGAAGCTTGGCGATTACCGCAAAGACTGGTGCCGGGTGAGGGAGATGGACATGCCCGAGACGTCACCCGCCTTTTATCATAAGACTATCACAGAAAATTACGGGCTGGTGAGTCTGCTCAGAAGGCATTTCAGTCTTTTGAGACCTGACCGCATCAAGCGCTTCTTCAGGGAAGAGCGGGGAGATGATATCGATTTAGACGCGGTTATCGAGGCCGTGGTCGAACGGCATGCGGGGATCACCCCCTCCGACCGCGTTTACATCAGAAGGGAAAAGAACCTTCGCGACGTATCGGTGGCGTTCCTCCTGGACATGAGCTATTCTACCGGCGACGAACTCTCCTCAGGCAAGCGGATTATCGACATAGAGCGGGAAGGAATGGTGCTGATGGCAGAGGCCCTGGAGAGCATCGGAGACCAGTGGGCGGTGTACGGGTTTTCCTCAAATTACCGCGACAAGGTGGATTTTTTCGTTGTCCATGATTTTGATGAACCCTTTGGTATTACGGCCAAGATGCGCTTTGAAAGTATCAGGCCCATTGCCCAGACGCGGCTCGGCGCCGCGATCAGGCATGCAAACCGGCTGCTCGCCAGGCGTCCTTCACGCATTCGGCTGCTCATCCTTCTTTCTGACGGGCGTCCTTATGATATCGATTACGGCGACTCGGATTACGCAGTCGAGGACACAAGAAGGGCATTGTGGGAGGGCAGGCGCAAAGGGGTCAATTCTTTCTGCATCACCGTGGACAAAAAAAGTCGTGACTATCTGCCGTATATGTATGGTGAGGCGAATTACACGCTTATTGATAATATCGAGACATTGCCGGCAAGACTGCCGTTGATCTATAAACGACTTACTACATAGGAAAGGAGAAAAACATGGAACGCTGTTATCAATGTGGAGGTCCTGCGGTATTTATCTGCCCGGACTGCGGCTCGAAGGTCTGCAAGGCTCATATGGAGCTCCGGTATGCCGGGCCGGACAGGGGGTTCAAATCCCGCTATATGTGCCCTGTCTGCTGGAAGGTGAAAAGGGTCATGCTGGAGCAGGACATGGTCAATGCGATCCAGTATAAGCCGAAGGTCTTCGTCTTCGGCGGAAGAAAGACAAGGGTGTAAGGAGGCTGTCATGAAGACGCCGAGCAGAAGGAACGCCCCCGACTACCGGAAGAGCCTGGCAGATCTCGAGGAATTCGCCCTCAAGAAGGGAGCCTATCGCGCAAGGGTCTTCCCCTCAAAGGATGTTGCCGTTGACGAACGGGTGCGGATGAAATGCCAGATACCACTCTGCCCGCACTACGGCAGGACGCTCACCTGTCCGCCCAACGTGCCTACCGTAGATGAGTTCAGGAAGGCCCTCGGGAATTACCGGAAAGCGCTCCTAGTCCAGACACGCAGTTCATTGAGCGGGGAGATAGATTCGTATGACAAGGAAGAGGTTAAGAGATTTTTCATGAACCCGGCTAAATCGTCGCAAGCAAAAGGGGGTGAGGATGGAGGAGTGCAAGACGATTTCAATAACGTGAAGATCGCTGCGGTACGGCTGCATAAGCTGATAAACGAGGTGGAAGGCAAGGCTATGTCGATCGGGTTCCCGTACGCTCTGGGACTCATCGGCGGCGAATGTATGCTCTGCCCGGCCTGCGTGGGACCCTGCGCGTCCGAAGGGTGCCGCCGGCCGTTCGAGGCCAGGCCGTCGATGGAAGGCGTCGGTATCGACGTTCTGCAAACGTGTGTCAAGGCAGGACTTCCGTTTGACATGCCGCCGAAGACAGAGATTGTCTGGTCAGGCCTGCTGTTAATCGATTAGAGAGGTGCATCGCTTTGTGCATCATCAAGGCGATACGGATGCATAACTTAAAAAGGAGGCTTTGGAAATGGATGAGATGAATGGACTTGAAAGAGTAGCAACGGCCCTGCAGTTCAAGGAAGCGGACCGGGTGCCAACGGCTCCCCTGGTGTGCGGCGCATCACACCGCGTGGCAGGAATAAGCTATGGCGAATGGTCGTCGGGAGATTATGTGGATGAGATGGTGCGCGGCCATCTTGACGCGCTGAAACTTCTCGGCCATGACGGTGTTGTCGCGCTGGTGGATCTCTCCGTAGAGGCGGCCGACTTCGGCCAGGAGGTCTTTTTCCCGGAGATGAATACCGCTTATCCGAACTATGACAACCCCTATATCAAGACAATCGACGACTACAAGAAAGTCAAGAAGATCAATCCCCGGAAGTCAAAGAGGATGAAGAGCGTCATTGACATGGTCGCCGGGATCGCGAAGGAAGTCGGCAAGACCCACGCTATCGTCGGGTTTGTATACGGCTCCCTCGGAGTCCTGAGCATGATGAGAGGAGCTGAAAACTTCTTTATGGACCTCATCGAGAATCCGGATGCTGTTCTGCCGGCCCTCCAGGCAATGGATGACACACTCCTCGATTATGCCATGGCACAGGCTGAAGCCGGAGCCCATTGCGTCTGCTATGACCACCTCTACTGCTCGCAGAGCATCCTGAGCAAGGAGCTCTGGGAAAAGTTCGAAGGCCCGTCGATCAAACGCCTCTGTGATGCGATCCGTGAGAAGGGGGCCCTGGTCGCGCTGCATAACTGCGGCAACGGAATCTACTTCGACATGTCATTGAAGTGGGCAAATCCCCACGCGATCTCCCATGCCTATGTAGCTGACGATGTGGACAGCTGGGAAGAACACAAGGCAAAGTGGGGCGGAAAGATCGCCACGATCGGATGGATTCCGCCCGGTCCGGTCGCAATGCTGGGCACCCCCGAAGAGATCGAAGAGGAGTGCAAGGCAGAGATAGAGATATTTGCCAAGGGTGGCGGTTTTATCCTTTCAACAGGCTGCGAATATCCGCCGAATGCTCCGCTTCTCAATGCCCGCAGGATTGTTGAAGCAGGCAAGAAGTACGGTGTGTACAAGAAATAACGATCAGGCGATTATTAAAAACCAAGGAGGCTAAAAAATGGCAACAAAAGAAAAAGAACAGGAATTAATCAAGAGGTTACAGGACGCTATTATCAATTATAAAGTCGCCGATGCCAAGAAAATCGCTGAGGAAGCGGTAGCTGCAGGCGCCGATGCGTACACCGTCACCATGGAGGGCCTTGCAGGGGGCATGGAGGTTGTCAGTGAGAAGTTCGACAGTCATGAATATTTTGTCCCTGAGACACTGCTCTGCGCAAAGGCTCTCTACGCGGCCCTTGATGTGTTGAAGCCGCATATCAAGCTGCAGGCAGGTGGGGTGGCCAAGGGGCAGGTCGTGCTTGGCGTTATGCAGGGAGATGTGCATGACCTCGGCAAAAACATCATCAAGGCCATCTTCGAGGCCTCGGGCTGGACGGTCCATGACCTCGGGAGAGATGTTCCGCTGAAGAGGTTCGTGGAAGAACAGCTGAAGACCGATTCTGACATCGTAATGCTATCCGCCATGATGACGACATCAATGGTCGGCATCAAAAAGCTCATCCCGATGATCAAGGAGAAGAACCCGAAGGTGAAGATCATGATCGGAGGAGCTCCCATTACAGAGAAAACGGTTGAGGAATACGGGGCTGATATAACTGCTGATAATGCCCCGAATGCGCTCAAGGAAGCGATGAAGATGCTCGAGACCCTCAGGAAGGGAAGAGCTGCATAGCGTTGCGGGTCCGATCCATCCCTGTCCCCTGTCTTTGACAAAAGTGCAGGGGACAGGAGATGGTGAAGCAGTGACTGTGCTGTTGAGGATATGGTTCCTCAAATAAGGAGGATTTAATCGATATGGATCATACAATAATTTTTCAACCATCCGGCAGACGCGGTCTGGTGCCGGAGGGGACCACGATCCTCGATGCCTCCAGGAAATTGGGCGTCGACATTGAAGCAGTCTGCGGCGAGCTGATTGTCTGTGGCAAGTGCCGGGTCAATATCATGGAAGGCAAATTTCAGAAGGAAGACATCACCTCTTCGATGAAGCATCTCAGCAGCCTCGATGAAAAGGAGAGCAAGGTCCTGGAACGTAAGGATGCAGAGGAGCACGTCCGACTTGCCTGTTGTTCAAAAATATATGGAGACGTGCTCGTTTTTGTCCCTGAGGCAAGCCGGACCGGCAAACAGGTCGTCAGCAAGGCAGCCGGCAGGATCAAGGTCAAGCTGAAACCGGCGGTCAGGAAGTATTACCTGGAACTGCCTGAGCCCAACCTCGACGATCCACTCGGTGATTTCGAGCGTATAGAGGAAACATTATATAAGAACAATCCGAAAATGAAGAAGCTTTCCATAGACTACCGGGCACTCCAGAAGCTTCCCGATATTTTGAGAAAAAGCGACTGGAAGGTCACGGCCACTGTCTGGAACGATGCCGAGATCATTCGAGTCGAAGCGGGAAAGGTCGAGCACAATATCGGGCTAGCCGTTGATATCGGCACAACATCTGTTGCCGGATATCTGACAGACCTTAATACCGGTAATGTGATTGTGACCGAGTCCATGATGAATCCCCAGGTTCGATATGGTGAAGACGTTATGTCCCGAATTTCCTACTGCATGTTCAATGAAGAAACAGGGTTGAAAGAGCTTCAGGATACGATAATCGAGGGGCTCAACGCTATCGCGAAACAGGCAACGCATAAGGCCGGATTATCGACAGATGACATAAGTGAAATGACCATTGTCTGCAATACGGCAATGCACCATATTCTCCTCGGCATCAACCCCGAATACATGGGTGTTGCTCCCTTTACCCCGGCATTGCACCATTCAGTGGACATAAAAGCAGAGCGCCTCGGCATCCACATATTGTCTGCCGGCAATATCCATGTCCTGCCTATTGAAGCAGGCTTTGTAGGAGCGGACAACGTCGGGTGTCTGATCGCAGACAAGCCGCATAAGAGAAAGGAAATGACACTTCTTATCGACATTGGGACCAACGGCGAGCTGGTTTTGGGCAATAGGGACAAGCTCATTTCCTGTTCCTGCGCGACGGGCCCGGCGCTTGAAGGAGCGCAGATCGAATTCGGCATGCGTGCGGCGCCGGGAGCGATCGAGCGCGTGAAGATTGACCCCAAGACCCTGGCGGCCACGTATAAAGTCATCGGCAGTAATCGCTGGAGCGATGGTAAGGTCAATATGCAGGCCAAGGGCATCTGTGGTTCTGCCATCATCGATGTGATTGCAGAGATGTTCCTGGCAGGGATCCTGAAGAAAAACGGACAGGTCAACATGGACCTGAAGTCTCCAAGGATCAGGAAAAACGACAAGGGCCTCAGCGAATACGTCCTGGCCTGGAAGCATGAGACGGCAGTCGATGCAGACATCGTCGTCAATCAAAAAGATGTCAGGGCTATCCAGCTTGCAAAGGGCGCTCTTTACTCCGGCTGCCTGATCATGCTCCGCAAGCTTGGCATCAAAAAATTCGATCGCCTTGCCGTGGCCGGGGCCTTTGGGAGCCATATCGACAAGGTAGCGGCCATGGCGATAGGCATGTTCCCTGACTGCGACCTTAAAAAGGTCGAATATATCGGGAATGCCGCAGGAGACGGCGCCCGCATAGCCCTTCTCAGTACTGATGAACGTAAAGAGGCCAATGTCATCGCCCGAAAGGTGGAGTATGTAGAACTAGCTCTTGAGGAGGACTTCAACGACAGATTCGGAGAGGCGATGCAGTTCCCTCATATGTTCGATGAATTCCCCCATCTTGTGGGGATACTGCCGAAGGAGACTCAGAAGGTCGGCTAACACTAAATCGTATGGGTTCAGCAAAGGCCCATCAAAAAAGGAGGAGCGTGTGAAGATAACGTACATTGGGGAAACCAGGGCGACGCAGACGGTGGACGGTAAGGACATCAAACTTGAAAATGGTGCGCAGCTCGAATGTATGGAAAAGGAATATCACTCGGCAACTACCGTAAGGGCTGTGCTGCCATCAGGCGAACATGTCAAAGTAAAAAGGTCAGAAGTAAAAAAGGTTTAAGACCAGAGAGGAAAAGGCAGCAGCGGATAATCATCAGTCATGTTATACAAGGCCCTCTTTGAGGGCCTTGTTTTTGCATAAACTTGATCCGGCTTGCGATTTCCTCGTTGTCAGGGAAGGCCCCTGTCATGTGTTTGGAATGGACCAGGACTCCGTCGACCGTCACTTCATAGGCGCCCGCGCTGGAAGAATGGACCAGGGCCGGCTTTACTCCCGTTTCCCGTTCGATCATAACGGCCAAGACCGCGGCGATCGGCCGGTAGTTGCAGATGCCGCAATATTCTATAGAAATCTTCATCGATCCGGTTCGGCCAAAACCTGCTTGCGAATCACGTCGCGCAGATAATCCAGCAACTCCGGAGGACTCAGGCCTCGCCGTTGAGTTTCGATCCTGACCCAGTTTAACAACAACAGTCGCCGGGGAATCGGCATGCCTTCAGTGCCAATGGAAAGAGTGGTACCGCAAGGACAATTTGCCATAGCGACGGACCCGATTGGCTTCAGGGTGTTCCAATCGCCCAATTCTGCATCGTAGGACATGGACTGCCCAAGACGTTTGGTGATCAGTATATACTCCCGGAGCGTGGGAAAACTGCGGTTACAATTGGGGCAGACCTTGGGGAAAAGTCCTTCAAAGTGTTCGCGCAGTGTCTTGATAACTTCAGCTTCGGTCATAGTG
>JBARHQ010000163.1:0-1996 GCA_049799315.1 Thermodesulfovibrionales bacterium
AGTTGCTGATTAGAAAAAATGCGGTGTATCAGGTGAAGCCATAAATACGAAATTAAAACCTGCGCATGTTTAAGGAAAAAGCCGATCGCCAACCTCAAATTGTGCACCGGGGAAATTAGCCGGGCCATACAGGTTATCGTTACTCTCTCCCCTCCGGCTTCGGCCGCCATTGTTTGTTGGTCATCCATCCTTCAGTCGCAGTTTCAATGCGATCGTAGCGCGGTACGTATGGCTTTATATCGAGCAATGGGGTCATAGTTAATACATCAATGCCCTCCACTATCAGAATATTATTTTCTTTTCTTATTAATTTTACGATGGACATGCCAATGCCATTCGGTCTGCATGGGTGCCTCGTCGCAAATATTCCGTGTGGTTCATCATCCAGAAACGTTGATCTTATTAATTCTATGCCTCCCGCTCTATCGAACTGATAAAGCAGATATACGTGAGAAAAGGTCTCTATATCTTTTAATCCTGCCGCGTATTTTTCAAATACCTCCACGCGGCCTATTGTCCCTGACGCGTATAAGGGTTGGATCGGGCATTTGTCCTTTTCCCTGTAAGGGGTGTGAATTACACCAATAGGTTCCATTATCATCGGTTTTGGCAGCCGGTCATGCCGTTTTTCTCAACCTCTTTTCTGTTTTAGCCACAGGGTTCCTCACTCTCTCAGGTCTGGAGGCGGGCCTTTATTTCCTCACAGGAGACCTCGGGACAGACCGACCGTATCAGCATCTCATTGAGGTGATACACCTTCATGGCAGAGGATATCTCCTCCACACCATTCAGCAGTCCCATAGAGCAGGTCTGACATGGGGTGACGACTGCCGCTGCCCCTGTTGCTTCCGCCTCGCGTATCCTTGCGCCTGCCATGCTGTGCTGCATCCCGGGATTCACCAGCTTCAGGCCTCCTCCCATGCCGCAGCACGACGAAAAGGCGCGGTGCCTGGACATCTCTACCAGATTCAAACCCGGTATGGCATGCAGGATACGGCGCGGAGGATCGTAGACCTGATTATGACGGCCCAGGTGGCAGGGATCGTGGTACGTCACGGTAAGCGGCACTTCCAGCTTCGGTCGCAGCTTTCCGTCCCGTATCAACTGATCGATAAACTGGGTAAGGTGGAGAACTCTCTTTGCCCCCGGCCAGAAGGAGGCGTAGTCCGAATGCAGCCCCTTGAAGCAGCCGGCACAGGAAACAACGATGTCCGTAATGCCCTTCTCTGCGAAAAGATCGATCCTTTTTTTCGCCTCGGTGCCGAACTCAAGGTCCCCCATGCGCCGCAGCTTGCCGATGCAGCAGGGCTCTTCATCGCCCAGGATGGAGAACTCCACTCCCGCCTCCTGCAGCAGACGGGCGGTCTGTATGGCGACTGACTGCATGTCAGGATCAAAGCTTGCCGTACACCCGGCAAAATAGAGCAGAGATGAAGGCTGGTCTCTCCAGAGCGGAACCGGGGCCTTCAGGAACCCTGCTTCCCAGGCCTTTTTTGCCCACAGGCCGCGGTCCTGCTGCGGCTTGCCAAAGGCATTGTTGGACCCTTTGATGGTCAGCAGCTGCTTTATCTGGCCTTCAGGCTGGGGTATGCCGGCACCCACCAGAGACTGACGGGCCTGCTCCCACAGCTCGTGAGTATTGATACGCACCGGGCAGACCACATGGCACTGGCCGCAGGCCGAACATTCGTAAAGTCCCTGCAGAAACTCCTGCAACTCCGTTTCCGGCAGTCCACCGTTTATCAGTCGCCGCAGCAAAGCAAGCTTGCCCCGGGCTGAGATGCATTCCCGCTTGTCCTGAGAAAATACAGGACACCACACCTGGCACTCACCGCACCGGGCGCAGGCCTCAAGCTCGATCAGTTGTCTTCTGGTTAAGCGCCGGGCGATCTGGTCGCCCTGTGTTTCTTGACGTCGGGCCAATAGATATCCTCCCTCTCCCGCTCCCCGAGGGCGTTCATTGCGATTACTACGGGGGCAAGCAGACTATGCATCA
>JBARHQ010000164.1:0-2954 GCA_049799315.1 Thermodesulfovibrionales bacterium
GGCCTGGGTCTTGCAATGGCATACGGCATAATCAAGCAGCACAACGGCTATATCAATGCTTACAGCGAGCCTGGAAAGGGGACGAGCTTCAGGATATATTTACCCGCTATCAAATCAGAGGAAGAAGTCATTGTTAATACTGCAATTGAACCTCTTGCCTCGCGTGGGAACGAGACGATACTTGTGGCCGAGGATGACAGTGCAATAAGAATACTTTTTTCAATGGTTCTTCAGACGTATGGCTATAAAGTAATTCTCGCTGAAGATGGAGAGGACGCAATAAATAAGTTTATGGACAACAAAGATAAAATTCAACTTGTCATGCTTGACATGATAATGCCTAAAAAAAGCGGTAAAGAGGCGTACGAAATAATAAAAAAAATAAGACCCGACATGAAAACCCTCTTTTCCAGCGGTTATACTGCGGACAGGATAGACAAGGACACTATGTTTAAAGAAGGGTTTGATTTTATCATGAAACCGGTATCGCCGAAGGACCTTCTAAAAAAGATACGAGAAGTACTGGATAAATAATGTGGATTATGCTCGGGAATGACACGGGATAATCGAGCGTCTTTTTGGAGCATTCCCGCTGCTGAACTTCTTCAGCAGCTACAGACAACCTCGCAGGGATTGACGAGCGACGAGGCTCGCAGGCGCTTCGCACAGTATGGGGCCAATCTCCTCAAGCCTAAAAAAAGAGCGACTGCACTCTCTCTCCTCCTGTCCCAATTTAAAAGCCCGATCATTCTGATCCTGATCTTTGCATCAGTGCTGTCATTTTTTCTGCACAACCCTGTGGATGCTGTCATCATCTCCGCAATTGTGCTCGTAAGCGGGCTCCTCGGCTTCTGGCAGGAAAGGGGAGCGACAAATGCAATCGATAAGCTGCTGTCGATCGTACAGATCAAGGCCGAGGCCATGCGCGATGGCGCTCTGAAGGAGATCCCCGTCGAGGAAATCGTGCCCGGAGATATCGTCTTATTCAACGCCGGGGATGTCGTTCCGGGAGACTGCCTGGTCCTTGAGTCAAAAGACCTCTTTGTGGATGAGGCATCTCTGACAGGCGAGACCTACCCCGAAGACAAAATATCCGGGGTACTGCCCGGGGAAACTCCTCTTGCCAAAAGGAGCAACACTCTTTTTATGGGGACACACGTCGTCAGCGGCAGTGCCAGCGCTCTGGTAGTACACACAGGCAGGGAGACCGAATTCGGCAAGGTTTCTGAACGGCTTGCGCTCAGACCTCCGGAGACGGAATTTGAGCGCGGGGTGCGGCAGTTCGGCTATCTCCTCATGGAAGTTACACTGCTGCTGGTATTTGTTATCTTTGCCTTCAACGTATACCTGGCACGTCCTGTCCTGGACTCATTTCTTTTCGCGTTGGCACTCGCCGTCGGATTGACCCCGCAACTTCTGCCCGCCATTATCATGGTCAACCTTGCCCACGGCGCAAAAGCCATGGCGCTCAAGAAGGTAATCGTCAAACGCCTCGCCTCTATCGAGAACTTCGGCAGTATGAACGTCCTCTGCTCTGATAAAACCGGCACTCTGACCGAAGGGGTGGTGCATGTCCGCTCTGCTCTGGACCTCGATGGCACTGAAAGCGAAAAAGTCCTGCTCTATGCCTATATCAATTCTTTTTACGAAACAGGGTTCACCAACCCGATCGATGAAGCAATATGCGCCTATCGGAAATTTGATGTCTCTGCCTGGCAAAAGCTTGACGAAGAGCCATACGATTTTGTCCGCAAACGCTTAAGCATCCTGGTCTCTCATGGCGATACGCATCTGATGATCACAAAAGGGGCGCTTAATAATGTACTCGCTGCCTGTTCAACAGCAGAAGCTTCCAAAGGGTCCATTGTGGATATAGCTGCAGTCCGGGACAAGGTACAATCCCACTTTGAGGAATACAGCAGCCAGGGCTTTCGCACCATGGGGATTGCGTACCGCGATGTGGGCGCTGCCTCACGCATCACGAAAGACCACGAAACCGGCATGATTTTTTTAGGGTTCCTCGTACTTTTTGATCCTGTTAAGGCAGGCATCGGTGAGACCATCGCTGATCTCCGTCACCTCGGTGTTTCACTGAAGATCATCACCGGCGATAATCGGCTGGTTGCCGCCCATGTCGGACAACAGGTCGGGTTATTGGACTCGGGGATCCTCACCGGTCCGGACCTCCGGGTGATGAGCGATGCAGCGCTGCGAAATAAAGTAAATGACGTGAATGTTTTTGCGGAGGTCGAACCTAATCAGAAAGAGCGTATCATCCTTGCCCTGAAAATGGCGAAAAACGTTGTCGGCTATATGGGAGACGGCATTAACGACGCCTCGGCCCTCCATACCGCCGATGTAGGCATATCGGTGGACAGCGCGGTCGATGTTGCCAAGGATGCGGCGGATATCGTGCTGCTCGAAAAGGACCTCGGAGTTCTTGTCTCAGGCGTGCGGGAAGGAAGAAGGACCTTTGCAAACACCCTTAAGTATGTATTCATGGCAACGAGCGCCAATTTCGGCAATATGTTCAGCATGGCCGGTGCATCTCTTTTTCTATCTTTTCTTCCTCTTCTTCCCAAACAGATCCTGCTTACCAATCTGCTGACAGATTTTCCCGAGATGGCCATTGCCGCAGACAATGTGGACAAAGAGCTGGTCGAGAGCCCCCGGCGGTGGAACATGAAATTCATACGGAGCTTTATGATGACTTTCGGTCTTTTAAGTTCTATCTTTGACTACCTCACCTTCGGCGTATTGCTATTCATTCTCCATGCCTCTCCGGAGGAATTCAGGACCGGCTGGTTTGTGGAGTCTGTCATCTCGGCATCGCTGGTTGTGCTCGTCGTCCGCACAAGGGGCCCCTTTTTCAAAAGCAGACCGGGGAAATCTCTGTTCCTGGCAACACTGTTGATAGTCAGCGCTGCTCTGATTATACCCTTCATGCCGATTGG
>JBARHQ010000165.1:0-21150 GCA_049799315.1 Thermodesulfovibrionales bacterium
ATCGATGAGAATCTTATCCTCATTTGTCGTTCTCACAAGCCCGGGTTCGGTCTTCCAGGCGATGCTCATGTCAGGTCCTCATTGTTCCAGCCGTCAGGAAACGGGTTGCTCCGTTGATAGGCAAACAGAGTGAAGTCGTGGTATAGCCGGTCCTGGCGGAGAGAGACAAAGGGTGTCAGTTCCTCGATCGCAAACCTCAGCATTTCCTCCGGCGCTACGTAGTGAATCTCGAAATTTTTGTGGATGGTATGTGATGACAGCCCATTATAAGCAAGGCCTATCCTGCAGTGGCCAAATAGTTTTTTCAGTGTCATCCGGATCAGTTCATCAAGACCCTGGACCTTCAGATTAAAGACGCCGCAGAGGAAGATATAATCGAACGTATCATTGAACGTATCAGGCAGGCTGTCTGTTGTGATATCAAAGACGGAGAAGGGGACGCCTGGATATTTTTGTTTTGCCAGGTCGATCAGCCCTGGATTTAGGTCAACCCCGGTATAGGAAACCTGGATATTGTTTTGCTGCAGAAAGCCGTAGAAATCTCCCTTGCCGCACCCGAAGTCAAGAATAGTTGAACCCTCAAGCGACGGGGCTACATCAAGCATGCATTTGAAGTGAATGATCTGTCCCGGCGATGTCCAGCCGACCGCCTCCGGCCGGTCACCATGCAGCCGGAGCGACTTGTCGAAAAACGAAATAACATATTCCTTCGCGAGATCGTCCATAAGATATTAATAATACCACGGAGACCCACCCCTTCACCCCTCCCGAGAGGGGACTTGGGAACATAGTCCTGCGGATTTATCGGATGAACTTGTAAAAAGTCGAAAATGAGACGGGTTTGTAGAAGCGCAACGTAATGTACGGACATTTTTACAAACCCGTTATAATTGACAATCTCGTAAGAAGTCGTCATTCCCGCGAAGGCGGGAATCCATGGGCTGCAACTTTTTGAAAAGAATGGATTCCCGATTAAGGACTTCGGGAATGACAGACATGAAAAGACTTTTTACGAAGCCGTCTTAATTGACAAAAAGCGGTTATATCCTTTAAGATTTTTTACTCTACTATGTATTTTCAGGATATCATTTTATCACTTCAGAATTTCTGGTCGAAGCAGGGCTGTCTCCTTCTTCAGCCGTATGATATTGAAGTCGGCGCCGGGACCTTCCACCCCGCGACCTTCTTCAGGGTGCTCGGTCCCGAGCCCTGGAAAGTGGCCTATGTGGAGCCCTCGCGGAGGCCGACTGACGGCAGATACGGTGAAAATCCTAACCGGCTCCAGCATTATTATCAGTACCAGGTCATCATCAAGCCGTCGCCGGCTGACAGCCAGGGACTCTACCTTGAAAGCCTCGCTGCGATCGGCATCGACCCAGTCCTCCATGACATCCGTTTTGTGGAGGATGACTGGGAATCACCGACCCTTGGGGCCTGGGGGCTTGGATGGGAGGTATGGCTCGACGGCATGGAAGTGACCCAGTTCACCTATTTTCAGCAGGTGGGCGGAATTGACCTGAAGCCGGTTTCACTGGAAATCACCTATGGCCTCGAGCGGATTGCGATGTATCTCCAGGGTGTTGACAATGTCTACCATCTGAAATGGAACAAAGACCTTACCTATGGCGACGTCCATCATGCGAGTGAGGTTGAGGGCTCAAAATATAATTTTGATTATTCAAATGCAGAACTGCTTGCGCGGCATTTTGAGGACTGCGAGAAAGAGTCTCTGAAGCTGAACGAGGTCGGCCTTGTCGTACCGTCATATGAGTTCTGTCTTAAATGTTCTCATCTCTTCAACCTCCTTGATGCGCGTGGCGCGATATCGGTCACCGAGAGGACAAAATATATTGCCAGGGTCAGGAACCTTGCCAAGCGGTCTGCAGAGACCTTTTACAAACAGCGTGAGGAGATGGGATTCCCGCTGCTGAGGAATAATTCATGACAACAGAATTGCAGACCGGGCTGCCACTGCTCCTTGAACTGGGGACAGAAGAGATTCCGGCGAGGTTCTTGCCCGGTGCCATTGCCGACCTGGAGCGCATAGCGGCCGGGGTATTCTCCGAGTTCAGGGTTTCGTATGAAGGTATAAGGGCCTGTGCGACGCCGAGACGGCTCAGTCTGATGATGCAGGGCGTTGCGGCGATGCAGCGGGACAATACCCGTGAGGTCTTTGGACCGGCAAAGAAGGCTGCCTTTGACGACGCGGGAAATCCAACCAGGGCGGCCATCGGTTTTGCCCAATCGGCAGGTGTTTCTCCGAATGACCTTGTGATAAAGAAGAAGGGTGCTGCTGATTATGTTGTTGCCGTTGTCTTTGAAAAAGGCGTTGAAACAGCTGCAGTTCTGCCGGACATGCTCCGGAAGATCATCCTGTCTCTGCGTTTCCCGAAATCCATGCGGTGGGGTGACGGTGATTTTGCCTTTGTCAGGCCGATACACTGGATCGTGAGTATATTCGGAACGCAGGTTGTCCCTGTTGAGGTCGAAGGCTTCAGGGCCGCCGGCATGACGCGTGGCCACCGCTTTTTGTCACCGGGATCATTTCATGTCAAAGATATAGCGTCGTATATGGACCTGCTCGAAAACAGTTTTGTGATACTGGACCATGAAAAGAGGAAGCAGGTAATACGTGACGGCATTGTTTCTATCGCGGCCAGGTCCGGCGGACGTCCGGTTATGGATGAGGAACTGCTTGAGCTGGTCAATTTTCTTGTTGAATATCCGACGCCGGTCCTTTGCAGCTTCAATGCAGAGTATCTGAAGCTGCCGAAGGAACTTCTGATTACGGTCATGAAGGACCACCAGAAATATTTTGCGATCGAGGATGATAACGGCAGCCTGATCAATAAGTTCGTCGTTATCAGCAATACGCGCGCGGAGAATAACGAGAACGTCAGAATAGGGGCGGAGCGGGTCATAAAGGCCCGTTTTGATGATGCGAAATTCTATTTCTACGATGATTTGAAGAAGAAGCTAGAGGAAAGGGTCGAAGACCTGAAGAAAGTGACTTTTCATGACAGACTCGGGAGCACCTTTGCCAAGACTGAGCGGATCGTCGCTATAGCGAATTATCTGGAGGAGGCAATCAACCCCTCCCTGACCGGTCTGGTCGCAAGGGCGGCTTTGCTATCGAAGACCGACCTGATCAGCGGCGTGGTCAGAGAGTTTCCCGAGCTTCAGGGGATCATGGGCAAATATTATGCGTTAAACGACCGCGAGACGTTCGAGACAGCTTCGGCCCTTGAAGAACAGTATCTGCCGAAATCGTACGGTGGCCGCCTGCCTGCTTCGGATATCGGGGCGATTGTGAGTATGGCCGACAAGATTGACAGTATTGCCGCTTTTTTTGCGATCGGACAGGTTCCGACAGGTTCAGAAGACCCGTTTGCTTTGAGAAGACAGGCCATGGGCATCGTCGCTATACTGCTGGACAGGGGCTACGGCGTGACGGTCCGGGAGATATTTGATAAGGCCCTGGGCTGCCTAGGCGGTATAAAGATCAAAGAGGGGACTGCCGGCAATATCAGCGGTTTTATGGAGCAAAGGATCGAGTTTATCTTTTCGACGCTTGGTCATGAACAGGACCTTGTCAAATCAGTACTGCCTCTGTCACTGATTTACCCCCTCAAGACGATCGTCGAAAGACTCGATGCGCTCAGGCTGTTCAGGTCAGATGAAATATATCCGGCATTTCTGATGGCGATCAAAAGGGTAAACAATATCATTCCCAAGACTCCGGTGCCGGATTTTGAGGCTGTGCTCCTGGTCCAGGATGAGGAGAAGGCCCTGTATGCCGCCTATATTAAAATCAGGGACCAGGTGGCAGGATTCGTACGTGAGGAGAAATTTGTTGAGGGACTCAGGGCCCTCGAAGAGATTACTACACCCGTAAATAACTTTTTTGACAAGGTCCTCGTTATGGACAAGAACGACTCGGTGAAGAACAACCGCCTTGCCCTCCTGAGGGACATCTGGTCAATCGCCTTTGCCCTCGCTGATTTCTCGAAACTACCGGCTTCGTAAAAAATCCGTATACGGCGTTACGCTTCATAACTCCCTTCGACTTCTCTCAGGGCAGGCGCTTCGAATGTCATGGTGAGCTTGTCGAACCATGCGCGCCTTGCCTCCGGACTTTTTACAAACCCGTCTCATTTTGTCCTCAATTTATTTTTTCTTGGCCATTGCCATATCTTCGAGTGCCTTGAGCTTGGATATCTCCCCAAGCGCAATGAGTGTATCCCCGACGTTGATAGTGCTTCTGAAGGTGGGATTGAATTTCATTTCACCTGATTGAGTCTTGATACCGACAATGATAATGCCGAGTTCACGTCCGATGCCGCATTCGTCGAGCGTCAAACCGACCAGCTGTGAGTTTTCCATAATACTGATCTCTTCCATCTGGAGGTCTATATTGCCGCTCTTTGTCGCAAACTCGATGAAGTCAACCACCGCGGGCTTAAGCACCGTATGTGCTATCCTGAGACCACCGATATAATAGGGTGATACGACCCGGTCGGCTCCGGCTCTGATAAGCTTCTTCTCAGATCCCTCTTCCCCTGCACGGGCAACGATGGTGAGATTCGGGTTGAGCCCCCGGGCACTCAGGACGACGTACATGTTTTCGGCATCGGTTGGAAGCACGGATATCAATCCCCGTGCCCTGTCAATGCCGATTTCCTTGAGCACTTCGTCTTTTGTCGCGTCTCCCCGGTAGATCAGGACGCCTTCTTTCTCAGAGGCGATATCACTGTCCTTCTCTATCGCAACAAAGTCAATATGTTTTTCTTCCAGTTCCCTTGCTATGATCCTCCCCATCCTGCCATAGCCACAGATGATGTAGTGGTCCTTCAGGTCCTTGATTTTTTTTTCCAATTTTTTCCTCCCGAATATCTCCTGAAGCTCACCCTCCAGAATTATCTTGGCCCCGGTGCTCAACGCATAAAAGACTGTCCCGACGCCACCGATGATCAGTACGATAGTAAAAAGCTGGCCCCTGAATGAAAGGTCATGGACCTCCCGGTATCCGACGGTCGTCAGGGTAATAATGGTCATATAGAGTCCATCGAAAAACTGCCATCCCTCAATGAACATATATCCGAATGTCCCGAACGAGATGATCAGCAGGATGAGCCCTGCCGTCAGTACCAGCCGCTTCCTGAGTTCTTCAATCTGAATTTTCATAGTCTAATTTTGATGAACTCGTAAAAAGTCTCTTTTAAGGATGTCATTCCCGAAGTTTTTAATCGGGAATCCAAACTTTCCGAGTAGCTATAACCTCCATGGATACCCGCCTTCGCGGGTATGACGACTTTACACATGAAGCCGTCAATTTTCACAATCCGCAGCAGATGTGACTAAATGATACCACGATCAGGAGGGCATCCTGAGCTTCTTTTTTTTGTGAAGCACGACGTAGACAGCAAGAATGACCGCACTGAGGAGCACAGCCCCTATCAGTGCCTGGTGAGAATAGCGCGTTATAAGGTCACGGTTCACCCCAATGAAATAACCTATATAGGTAAGAATGGTTACCCAGATGCCTGCGCCTGCCAGGGTGTAGAGCGAAAACTTGATGTGGTTCATTCCGGCGAGTCCGGCCGGAAGCGAAATGAGGTGACGCACTACAGGCAATAGTCTTCCGACAAAGGTGGAGATCTCCCCGTGCTCTATGAAGAACCGTTCCACTTTTGCGAACTTCTCTTCTGTGATCCATACGTATTTGCCGTATTTAAGAAGAAGGGGCCTGCCGAGGTAATGGGCGGCCAGGTAATTGACATACGCTCCTGCCAGGCTCCCGGCGGTTCCGCTTAAAATGGCAATGAGTATGTTCATCTGTCCCTGCTGGGCCAGATACCCGGCAGGAGGCATCACCAGCTCGCTTGGGATTGGGATGACCGAGCTCTCCATTGCCATGAGGAGGAATATCCCGGGGTATCCAAGCGCCCCTATGGTGGTTACCAGCCAGTTTATGAATTCATGCATTCAAGCACCTCCTTTTTCTGCAGCGCTTCAGAGCCATTTCTTTTTTCTGAAAAAAAGCAGCATCCCTGCGCTGATCGAGAGCATGACCAGCCAGAGCAGAGGGTATCCCCAGGGCCAGTTGAGCTCCGGCATGTACTTAAAGTTCATCCCATACACTCCGACCAGAAAGGTGAGCGGCATGAAGATCGTGGCGATGATCGTCAGGACCTTCATGACAGCGTTCATTCTGTTGCTCATGCTTGAGAGATAGATGTCGATCATTCCGGATGCCATGTCGCGGAAGGTCTCGACTGTTTCGATGATCTCGATCGTGTGGTCATAGACATCCCGGAGATAGATGCGTGTCCCCTCCTGTATCAGGGGAGATTCACCGCGCTGAAGCCCGCTGATAACCTCGCGGAGCGGCCAGACGGCCTTGCGCAGAAAGATCAGCTCGCGCTTGAGAAAGTGGATCTCGGTCAGCGTATTGTCGGCAGGGTTGGTGACGAGCCGGTCTTCGGTCGTCTCGATCTCTTCCCCCAGTTTCTCCAGGATGCTGAAGTAGCTGTCGACCACTGCATCGATCAGGGAATAGAGAAGATAGTCTGCACCCATCTTCCTGATCCGGCCTTTATCATTGCGAAGCCGCTCCCTGACAGAGGTGAAGACATCTCCCTCAATGCCCTCCTGGAAGGAGATGATGAAGTTCATGCCCGCTATCAGGCTTATCTGTTCGCTGACGACCGTACGGCCGTCCGTCCCCGGATACAGCATCTTCAGGACAACATAGATATATTCGACATAGTCTTCCATCTTCGGCCGCTGACCGGTATTCAGTATATCTTCGAGCACAAGCGGGTGAAACCCATAGCAGTCGCCGAGTTTCTGGATCATCTCCGGCTGACTGAGTCCGTCGATGTTGATCCAGGTGACCGATGGCCTGTCCCTGAACAGGAAGCACTCATCGATAACGTCAATCTGCCTCTCCTGAAGACCCGAGGCATCATAGTCCATGACCGTGATCAGAACCTGCTCACGTGTCTTTTTGCCAAGGTGAATGAGTGAGCCGGGGGGAAGGCCTGCTTTTGTTGATCGTTTATGGGTAAGGCGTGTCATGATCGAATATCAGGGTCCATTTCGGTTAGTAATGCTATCAGACAGGATTTATTGTTGTCAAATTGCGTAGCAAGCCGTATCGAGTCAGGAAAGTCTTTTCTTAATATCTTTTAATTAGTTGATGATTTGAAGTAAAATACGAATATTTTTATCGATAGGGGTGGAGGCATGGGACACATAAAAGGTCTTAAATGCAGGGAGTGCAACAGGGAATATCCTGTTGAGCCTATATATGTCTGTGAGTTCTGTTTCGGGCCCCTTGAGGTGGCCTATGATTATACGAGCATAGCAAAGGCCATCAGCAGGAAGACGATTGAAAAAAGGGAAAAGAACCTCTGGAGATACCGTGAACTGCTGCCGATTGACGGAGATCCTCAGGTCGGTCTGGATTCTGGATTCACACCTCTTTTGAAGGCGGATAACCTGGCCAGGGTCCTGGGTGTTGACGAACTCTACATCAAGGACGATACCGTTGTGCATCCCACACTATCCTTCAAGGACAGAGTGGTCTCTATTGCCCTGACAAAGGCAAAGGAGTTCGGGTTTGATACGGTTGCCTGTGCGTCCACCGGCAACCTGGCCCATTCGGTTTCCGCCCTCGGCGCCCGTGCGGGTTTTAAACGCTTCATCTTTATCCCGGCGACGCTTGAGGCGAGCAAGATCATCGCGTCACTTGTCTACGAACCGAATCTTGTTGCTGTCGATGGCAACTACGACGATGTCAACCGGCTCTGCAGTGAGATTGCCAATAAATACAACTGGGCCTTTGTCAATATCAACATCAGGCCGTTTTATGCCGAAGGGTCCAAGACGATAGGGTTCGAGATTATCGAACAGCTTGGATGGAAGGTGCCGGACAATATTGTCGTGCCCTGCGCCAGCGGTTCTCTGCTGACGAAGGTCTGGAAGAGCTTCAGGGAGTTTCAGGACATCGGTATCATCAAAGAGCTCGGGACAAAGGTCTATGCAGCGCAGGCAACCGGTTGCTCACCCATCGCCACCGCGATCAAACAGGGGACTGATGTCATCAGGCCGGTAAAGCCGAACACAATCGCAAAGTCTCTTGCAATAGGCAATCCTGCAGACGGTTTTTATGCATCACAGGTAGTGAAAGAGACCGGCGGTTATGCAGAGGATGTGAGCGATCAGGAGATCATCGATGCGATGAAGCTCCTGGCGCGGACAGAGGGTGTTTTTGCAGAGACTGCCGGCGGCGTGACTCTTGCGGCAGCGAAGAAGATGATAGAGAGCGGAAAGATTAAAAGGGACGAACGAACGGTCATCTGCATTACGGGCAACGGACTGAAGACGCAGGAGGCCCTGCAGGGACATACCACATCGCCTCACTATATAAAGCCGAGCCTTGCCTCATTTGAAGAGGTGCTCAGAGATATTAATAAAGGCGCATAAAACCTGAAACCCACGATGCAGAAGGAGGATGATACATGTCTGTCAAGGTAAGGATTCCGACACCGCTTCAGAGATTGACCCAGGGCAATGAAGAAGTAGAGGGAAAGGCCGGGACGATTATTGATCTTGTTCTGGCACTGGACAAAGACTATCCCGGGATAGCTGAACGCATTTCGGAGAACGGCAAGATCAGGAGATTCGTCAATATTTATCTGAATGAAGAGGACATAAGATTTTTGAGCGGTGAGGCCACTCCTGTCAAGGATGGGGATGAGGTCTCGATAATACCGGCCATTGCGGGCGGTAGCCGCAGGAGGCAGTATGAAGAAGCGGGTTAAGCTGACCTTTCCCCCGCAGCTGATAAAAGAACCGGTGATCTTTACGATGGCAAAACAGTATAACGTTATCCCGAATATCCGGCGGGCCCGCGTGACCGAGACGGTCGGCGAGATGATCCTCGAACTGGACGGTTCTCAGGAAGATGTTGAAAAAGGTATGCACTGGCTGAGGGAAAAGGGTATCGAGGTAGAGATGGCTGAAGGCGATGTCATCGAATGAAAAAGGTTTTGAAAAATTTGCCTAAGGGGTGTCATTCCCGCAAGCAAAGCGCGTCGGGAATCTTTCTGAAAAACATGGAAGGATTCCGGACAAGCCGGAATGACAGAACATACGGATAATGAAATATATTGTGATCATAGGCGATGGGATGGCTGACAGGCCTCTCAAAGAACTGGGCGGAAAAACACCGCTCCAGTATGCGTCGACAAAGAACATGGACCGGCTTGCCACTGAAGGGATCCTTGGCAGGGCTCATACGATTCCAGCGGGTATGCATCCCGGCTCTGATGTCGCGAACCTGAGCATCCTCGGGTATGATCCGGCTGTGTACTATTCCGGAAGGGCCCCGCTCGAAGCAGCAAGCATAGGCGTGACGCTGAAGGACAACGATGTTGCCTTCCGCTGCAACCTGGTGACGCTGCGGTATAACAAAGAGAAAACGCGGGCGATCATGGAGGACTACAGCAGCGGTCATATATCGACCGCCGAGGCACGGGAACTCATTATGGAAGTCGACCGGAGCCTCGGTTCGGCTTTGATGAAGTTTTATCCCGGTGTCAGCTACCGGCATCTCATGGTCTGGACCGATGGCTCAGCAGACCTTGAATGTATACCGCCTCATGACATCCTCGGAAAGGACATCCTCGACTACCTCCCGGTAGGTGACCGCGATGCGGTTTTGAGGAAGATCATGCTGGATTCGGTCGATATCCTTGATGGGCATCAGATTAACAGAGACAGGGTTAAGGCCGGGAAAAATCCTGCGAACAGTGTCTGGTTCTGGGGTCAGGGCAAGCGGCCAAGCATGCCGACTTTTGCTGAGAAATACGGCATCAGGGGTTCGCTTGTCTCCGCGGTTGACCTGACAAAAGGCCTCGGGATTTGCGCAGGCTTTGAGATACTGAATGTGCCGGGCATGACCGGTTATATCGATACGAACTATAGAGGCAAGGCGGATGAGGCCCTCAGGTCTCTCGAACGGGTTGATTTTGTTTATATCCATGTTGAGGCCCCTGATGAGGCCGGGCATTCAGGTAATTACCAGGACAAGGTGAAGGCCATTGAGGACTTCGATGCTATTGTCGTGGGTACGGTTATGGAAGGAGCGAAGCGGTTCGGGGATCATCGTATCCTGATAATGCCTGACCATCCGACACCGATCGAACTCAGGACCCATTCGGACGATCCGGTCCCGTTTATCCTGTATGACAGTCGGAAGCGGCAGTGCAATGAAGGCGCTGTTTATGATGAAACGATCCTCGAAAGAGAGGGAATCATGGTTTTCAGGGAAGGCCACAAGCTGATGGATTATTTCATCCGGGGAGAGTAGAGATCTTCAGGAGCAACGGGTTATCTAATTTTTTTATATTAACGCTGATAGACTCGAAAAAGTTGTAACACAAGAATAAATATAGACGGGTTTGTAAAAAGTTCGGAGGCAAGGCGCGCAAGAAATGAGGAATGAGGCGTACTTACCAGTACGTCGCAGTGACGAGTTTCGCAGCGCAACGCCGCATACGGACTTTATACGAAGCCGTCCAAGCTGGAGGATACTTTGGCATTAATAGTTCAGAAGTATGGCGGCACCTCGGTAGGCAGCGTCGAGAGGATCAAGGCCGTTGCCGAGCGAGTGGTGAGAACCGCAAAGGACGGAAACAGAGTGGTTGTCGTTGTCTCGGCCATGTCCGGGGAGACTGATAAACTCATCAGTCTTGCCAACCAGCTGTCACCGCGGCCGGGCGAACGGGAGATGGATATGCTCCTGTCATCAGGTGAGCGGGTGACCAGCGCCCTGACCGCAATGGCGGTTGAGGCACTCGGCAGCAAGGCGATATCGTTTACCGGCAGACAGGCAGGCATTATCACGGACATGGTCCATACCAAGGCACGGATCGAGAGGATCAACGGCGACCGGATCAGCAAGGCGCTTGATGAAGGATATGTTGTGGTGATTGCCGGGTTCCAGGGTGTCACCGAGGGTTCGACTGATGTAACGACTCTTGGCAGGGGTGGTTCTGACCTTTCGGCTGTTGCCATTGCCGCTGCGGTGAAGGCAGACCTTTGCGAAATTTATACGGATGTAGACGGCGTATATACGACCGACCCGAATATTGTGCCTGAGGCGCGGAAACTCCAGAAAATATCGTATGAGGAGATGCTCGAACTGGCCAGTCTCGGGGCCAAGGTGCTCCAGAGCCGGTCGGTCGAGTTTGCGATGAAATACAATGTGCCTGTTGTTGTCAGGTCGAGCTTTAATAATAATCCCGGGACGCTCGTTGTTGAGGAGGATAAAGACATGGAGAATGTTGTTGTATCAGGAATTGCCTATGATAAAAACCAAGCCAAGATTACGGTGGTTGATGTGCCGGACAAGCCTGGGATTGCAGCCAAGCTGTTCAATGCCATCGCATCTGCAAATATTATTATTGACATGATAGTCCAGAACATCAGCAGCGACGGAAAATATGCCGATATCTCCTTTACCGTGCCAAAGACCGATGCCGGGCGTGCGGTCGCGGTTGCCGGTGCAATCGGCACAGAACTGGGGGCGAAGCGGGTTGACCTGCGGGAGGACATCAGCAAGGTCTCGATGGTGGGAGTCGGTATGAGGACGCACTCGGGTGTTGCCGCGACGATGTTCCAGCAGCTTGCGGACCATAACATCAATATCTTCATGATCAGCACGTCCGAGATCAAGGTCTCCTGCATCATCGACCTGAAGTTCACCGAACTGGCGGTCAGGGTGCTGCATGAGACGTTCGGGCTTGCCGCCTGAGCCGGGTTGCTGAGGTTCTGATGCGTAAGATCGAAATTTACGACACAACCCTGCGGGACGGCGCACAGTCTGAAGACATCTCTTTTTCGGTAGAGGACAAGCTCAGAATTACCGAGAGGCTGGATGACCTTGGTATTCATTATATCGAAGGCGGCTGGCCGGGCTCGAATCCACGGGATATAGAATATTTCAAAAAAGCGCTCAGGCTTAAACTCAGGAACTCCTGCCTCGTTGCCTTCGGGAGCACGCACCGGCCGAAGAAAAAGGCGGCCAAAGATGAGACACTGAAGGCCCTCATTGATTCGGGCGTCGATACGGTCACCATCTTCGGCAAGACGTGGGACTTCCATGTTATTGAGGCCCTGAAGGTGCCGCTCGAGGAAAACCTTGCTATTATCCATGACTCGGTTGCCTATCTCAAGAAGCGGGTAGGGACTGTTTTTTTTGATGCAGAGCATTTCTTTGACGGTTATATCAATAATCCCGATTACGCGATGCAATGTCTTACTGCCGCTGAACAGGGAGGTGCAGACCGTCTGGTCCTCTGCGACACGAACGGCGGCACCATGACCGGGGTCCTCACTGACGTTGTCAAAAGGATAAAAAAAGGATATAAAACGCCTCTTGGGATACATGGCCATAACGACGGGGACTGTGCCGTGGCGAATTCAATCGCTGCGGTGGAGGCGGGTGTGGTCCAGGTGCAGGGCACGATCAACGGACTGGGTGAACGCTGCGGCAATGCCAATCTCATATCGATAATCCCCAATCTGCAGGTCAAGCTCGGCATGCAATGCATCACCCCCGAGCAGATGATGAAGCTTCGCGATATCTCGAGATTTGTGAATGAGATCGGGAATATCAGTCATTTCAAGCGCCAGCCGTTCACGGGCGACAGTGCCTTTGCCCACAAAGCCGGGATACATGTCAGTGCGATTCGCAAACGGCCCGAGACCTATGAGCATATGCGGCCTGAACTTGTCGGGAATTCGCAGCGCGTGCTTGTCTCTGATCTTGCCGGCAGGTCCAATATCCTGCGGAAGGCAGAGGAATTCGGCATCAGGATAGCATCTGATTCTGTCCAGCTCCAGACGATTGTCACCAACCTGAAGGAACTTGAAAGCCAGGGTTTCCAGTTTGAGGGGGCCGAGGCCTCTTTCGAGCTGATGATGAAGAAGGAACTCGGCCTGCACCGGAGGTTCTTTGACCTCATCGGGTTCCGCGTGATCATCGAAAAGAGGAAAGAGGGGGAAGAACCATTGAGCGAGGCGACGATCATGCTGAAGGTGAGCGGACATATCGAGCATACCGCTGCTACGGGAAAAGGCCCGGTGAACGCCCTGGACAACGCCCTGAGAAAGGCCCTTGAAACGTTTTATCCCCAGCTGAAGGAAGTCAGGCTTCATGACTACAAGGTCCGCGTGTTGACGGCCGGAAGGGGGACAACGGCCAAGGTCCGGGTGCTTATTGAATCAGGTGACAAGGAGCATCAGTGGGGAACGGTCGGCGTCTCCGAGAATATCATCGAGGCTTCATATCAGGCCCTGGTCGACAGTATCGAGTACAAGCTTCTCAAGGAAGAGGGCAACTCAGTTAAGATCTGACGGGAAGGAGCATATATGCCGAAGGCTAAAATAAAATATACGGACGGGATGCAGTTTGTCGGGGAAGCGGGCTCAGGCCATGCCATTGTGATGGATACGGATTCAGAGTTCGGGGGCGCCAACACCGGCCTCAGACCAACGGAACTCCTGCTGATTGGCGTCGGCGGCTGCTCGGGGATGGATATTGTCTCGGTGCTGAAGAAAAAAAAACAGAAACTTACCGGCCTTGAGGTAAATGTCGACGGCAAGAAAGCGGAGAGTTACCCGCAAAAGTTCACCGATATAAACATTGAATTTATCGTTAAAGGCAGGGACCTCTCTGAGGAGGCGGTAAAAAAGGCCGTTGATCTCTCTATGGAAAAATACTGTTCAGTGAAGGCAACACTTGAAGGTTCGGCAAAGATAACATTCAGCTATAAAATTGTCGAGGGGTAGACTTATTCTGAAGCATATCGCAACACTGGGGCCGGTGGGCTACTTGCCTGTTGCCCCTGGTACCTGGGGCAGCGTTGCCGGAGCTGTTTTTATCCTGCTTGTCCCCCTGCCACCTGCAGTGCACCTCCTCCTGATCCTGGCCGGCTTCATTATCGGGTCTGTCGCCTCAGGTGCTGCGGAGAGGGTTACCGGAGAGCAGGACAGCGGCCATATCATCATCGATGAGTTTGTGGGTATGCTTGTATCCGCCCTTTTTCTGCCCCGGGGTATGGCCTGGGTCCTGTCTGCTTTTTTTCTGTTCAGGGTTTTGGATATTCTGAAGCCGTTTCCGATCAGGCAGGTAGAGGCATCGCTGAAAGGAGGGATTGGGATTATGACTGATGACATACTTGCCGGCATTGGCGCGAACCTGGTCCTGCAGTTATGGAAGACGATTTTTTAGAGATCGTTCAGTCAATAGCCGATACTCTCACCAGAAGGGGAATGACCCTTGCCCTCGCTGAATCATGTACCGGCGGCTATATAGCGAATGCCGTCACCGACCTGCCCGGGGCCTCGGGTTTTTTTATCCTTGGAGTGGTCTCTTATTCCTCTGGGTCGAAAGAGTCGGTACTCGGTGTCTCTGCCGAGGATCTTGATAAATTCGGCACCGTGAGTGCGGAGACAGCATCTGCCATGGCCCGGAAAGTTCGCGATCTGAGCGGCGCCACGCTCGGCCTTTCGACGACCGGGGTAGCCGGTCCTGATACGGTTGAGGGCAAGGAAAAGGGACTGGTTTACATCGCTGTAGCGTATGAGGGCCACCTCAATGAAAAGATGCTGAGACTGTCCGGCGACAGACAGGAGATCAAACGGACTGCTTCGCTTGAGGCTCTGAGGTTTTTGAGAGGAGTGCTTGATTCATGGGAATGAGATGTTTTATTGCCGTGGATATCCCTGAGCCCCTGCGCGTGACCATCGGTAATACCATTGAGGTCCTGAAAGCGTGCGGTGCTGACGTAAAATGGGTCAGCAGTGAGAATATCCATATCACCCTGAAATTTCTCGGTGATACAGAGGAGTCACGACTCTCCGCAATTCAGGAGAGGCTTTCGAAAAAACTATTCAATTATGGGCCTTTTTGTATTAGAATAACAGGAGCCGGTTCGTTTCCGGCCGGAAGACATCCCCGCGTTATATGGGTCGGGACCGGGGAGTCGTCAGCCTTAAAGGCATTGCAGGGGGAAGTTGAGTCCGAGATGAGAGAACTCGGCTACGCAGCTGAAGAGCGCCCCTTCCTGGCTCACATAACCGTCGGGAGGATGAGGTCGGGCAGGAGGCTTTCTGAAATGGCAAAAAAGCTTGCAGAGTCGCGCGAAATCCCAATCGGCAATTTTGAGGTCAGGAACATCAAACTCATGAAGAGTGAACTCGGGAGGGGAGGGCCGGTATATACCTGCCTTGCCGTAATTCCACTTAATTAAACTCGTTGTAACCAAGGAGGATGGATGTCTAATAAAGAAACGAATAAAGAGTTCGGCAAAGAGCAGAACAAGGAGAAACTGAAGGCGCTTGAGATGGCGATATCCCAGATCGAGAAGAATTTCGGCAAGGGCTCGATCATGCGGCTTGGTGAGGGCAAGGTTCTGGAGGGCATCCAGTCGATATCGACCGGGTCGCTCACTCTGGATATTGCCTCGGGTATCGGCGGTTTGCCACGCGGTCGCGTCGTCGAGGTGTATGGTCCTGAATCATCGGGAAAGACGACGCTCGCGCTCAGCACGGTAGCCCAGGCCCAGGCTGACGGCGGGTCGGCCGCATTCATCGACGCCGAGCATGCACTGGACATATCATACGCAAAAAAGATCGGGGTTAATATCGATGACCTGCTGGTGTCACAGCCCGATACGGGCGAACAGGCGCTTGAGGTCACCGAGTATCTTGTCCGGAGCGGTGCGCTCGATATCATTGTCATAGACTCTGTTGCAGCCCTTGTGCCGAAGGCAGAGATTGAGGGCGACATGGGAGATTCACTTCCAGGTCTCCAGGCCAGGCTGATGAGCCAGGCATTGAGAAAGCTCACCTCTGCCATTGCAAAATCGAACACCACGGTCCTTTTCATCAACCAGATCAGGATGAAGATCGGTGTGATGTTCGGGAGCCCTGAGACAACGACCGGCGGCAACGCCCTGAAATTCTATTCATCGATGAGGCTGGATATCAGAAGGATCGAGAACATCAAGGACAACCAGGAAATTATCGGCGGCAGGGTCAGGGTGAAGGTGGTGAAAAACAAGATGGCCCCTCCGTTCAAGCAGGCTGAATTCGACATCTATTTTAACGAAGGCGTATCGCGGGCCGGAGAGATCGTTGACATCGGTTCTGAGCGTGGCATCATCGAGAAGAGCGGCGCCTGGTACAGTTACGGCGGCAACCGGATCGGGCAGGGCAGGGAAAACGTCAAGGAGTACCTCAAGGCAAATCCGGAGATAGCCAGAGAGATAGAGGAAAAGATCATCGAAGCCGTTAATCTGAAAAAATAGATGTCTTTAGTATTAGAGATGAAGACACCTGGATCCCCGGGTCAAGCCCGAGGATGACAATCTTAGGAATTCTGAAAAAATAGCATTCAGAAGATATTCGGGAGAGCACTATGGATATTAATGAACTTTTGAAGGCTGCCCACGCAAAAGGGGCATCTGACGTCCACCTGAAGGTTGGGTCATACCCGATCCTCAGAATTGACGGTGACCTGTCACCGATGTCGACCGAAAAAAGGCTGAGTCAGGAGGATACCCTGAAGTTGGCCTTTGCCGTGATGAGTCCGGCGCAGCGTGAGATCTTCAAAAAGCGCAATGATATTGACCTCGCATACAGTGTGCCGGGACTGGGCCGCTTTCGCTGCAACATCTTTATCCAGAGGGGCACGATCGGGCTGGTCTTCCGGGTAATCTCGATGCGTATCCCGACGATCGAGGAACTCTTTCTTCCCGAGATTATAAAGAAAATCTCACTCGAACCGAGGGGCCTCATTCTCGTTACCGGGACAACCGGAAGCGGCAAGTCCACGACCCTTGCGGCGATGATCGATAATATCAACTCGACCAAGACCGAACATATCATGACGATAGAAGACCCGATCGAATATCTGCACCGGGACAAGTCCTCGATCGTCAACCAGCGTGAGATCGGCAATGACACCGAGTCGTTCAGCAAGGCGCTTCGCGCCGCGCTGCGGCAGGACCCTGATGTCATCCTCGTTGGTGAGATGCGTGATTTCGAGACGATCCAGACTGCGCTGACCGCAGCAGAGACAGGGCATCTGGTTATGAGCACCCTGCATACGATTGATGCTACCGAGACGATCAACCGTGTCATTTCGGTTTTCCCGCCCTATCAGCATAAACAGGTGCGGATGCAGCTTGCCTCTGTCATAAGGAGCATCATCTCAATGCGGCTTGTGCCGCGCGCTGACGGCAAGGGCAGGATACCGGCGGTCGAGATCATGATCGCCACGGCAACGATCAAAGACTGTATTCTTGATCCCGACAAGACGAAGTCAATCACTGATGTCATTGCGCAGGGCGCCATTCATTACGGGATG
Source organism: Thermodesulfovibrionales bacterium (assembly GCA_049799315.1). Lineage (GTDB taxonomy): Bacteria > Nitrospirota > Thermodesulfovibrionia > Thermodesulfovibrionales > UBA6898 > PALSA-1316. The sequence goes on from JBARHQ010000165.1 coordinate 17,447, forward strand.
CAAACCTTTGACCAGTCCCTCTTCAATCTTTTCAAGTCCGGATATATCACCTATGAAGAGGCGCTCAGAAGGGCCACGAACCCTGACGATTTTGCCCTTAAGGTCAAAGGGATACAGTCGACCAGTGACTATGAAACGCCCCAGCAGCAGTCAAGACCCCAACAGTCAATGGATGAGATGAAAATTGACCGGTTCGGTACCTGAGGCGAAGCGGTATTCCCTGAAGCTCCTTGCCTACCGGGGCAGGAGCGAACAGGAACTGCGTGGACGGCTTGCCCGGAAAGACTTTGAAGAATCTGTCATCGAATCTGTTACGCAGGACCTGAAAAAGGCCGGGTTTATCGATGACACCCAGCTGGCGATCAACCTCAAGAGGCAGGCCAGGGAGGGAAGGCTCCTCGGCCATCACGCAGCACGGATGTTTCTGCTGAAGCGGGGGCTTTCCAGGGAAGTGGTCGATGCGGTTCTCGATTATGATCAGGATGAGGAACTGTATGCCCTGCGGCGGCTACTGGAGAAAAAGGCGAGGCTGGCAGACGATATACAGACGCCAGCCGGCAGGCGGAGGCTCTGGAATTTTCTTGTCCGCAAGGGTTATTCTACAGAGATTATTCGCAGGGCAATGAAAGAGCTTGATTATGATGAGGAGGCTTTATAATGGTTTTTGATTCGGCGCGGTCGGGTTTTGTGCGATGACGGGCAGCGAGATACGGAATATCTTTCTTGATTACTTCAGGTCTAAGGGTCATGAGATTGTCCAGAGTTCGTCCCTGATTCCGGGGAATGACCCGACGCTTCTTTTTACCAATGCCGGTATGGTGCAGTTCAAGTCGGTCTTTCTGGGGCAGGAGATGCGTCCCTATCAGCGTGCGGTTACGAGCCAGAAGTGCATGCGGGCAGGAGGCAAGCATAACGACCTGGAGAATGTCGGCCACACCGCGCGTCATCATACTTTTTTCGAGATGCTTGGTAATTTTTCGTTCGGTGATTACTTCAAGAGCGAAGCGATTGAATATGCCTGGGAGCTTCTGACCGAGGTCTATAAACTGCCCAAAGAGAGACTATGGGCAACGGTCTATGAAGACGATGATGAGGCTGCAGGATTGTGGGTGAAACTGACGGGTGTGCCGGCGGAGCGGGTCGTCAGGCTCGGCGCGAAGGATAATTTCTGGCAGATGGGCGATACCGGCCCCTGTGGTCCGTGTTCGGAGATCATCATCGACCAGGGTGCGGATATCGGATGCGGAAGGCCCGATTGCGCTGTCGGCTGCGACTGTGACCGCTATCTTGAGATATGGAACCTTGTCTTCATGCAGTTCGATCGTGACAAATCCGGGACGCTGACTCCCCTGCCGAAGCCGAGCATTGACACCGGCATGGGGCTTGAACGGCTTGCTGCCGTGCTTCAGGGCAGGCACAACAATTTTGATGCAGATATCTTTGCCCCGATTATCACGGCGATCTGTGATTTTTCGAAGAAGACCTATCATACAGACCGCAAGACGGATATTGCCGTGCGCGTCATTGCCGACCATATGCGGTCGATTACTTTCCTGCTCTCGGAAGGTCTGACGCCCTCGAATGAAGGCAGGGGTTATGTCCTGAGACGTATCATCAGGAGGGCGGCCCGCTATGCCAAGTCCCTTGATATTGCGGATCCGGTCCTCTTTAAGCTCTGCGCGTCGGTCTCTGATGCCATGGCAGGGGCTTATCCTGAACTCATCGACGAGAGGCCGAGGGTCGAGAAGATACTCCGGATGGAAGAAGAACGTTTCAACAGGACGCTTGAGCAGGGGCTGCTGCTTCTGAATGAAGTGATCGTCCAGGTTAAATCATCCGGGATGGAATCCATCCCGGGCGAGGAACTCTTTAGGCTCTATGACACCTTTGGTTTTCCCCTCGACATAGCGCGTGACGTGGCCCGGGAGAATGGCCTGACAATCGATGAGCATGGCTTTCACACGGAGATGTCGGTGCAGAAGACCAAGGCCCGCGCATCCTGGACTACTGAGGATACATCGGTTGCGTCGGTCTATAAGGACCTGATGCTGCATTTCAGTCCCACGGCCTTTGTCGGTTATGATTCCATGAAGTCGGATTCAGCAGTGCTCGCCATTATCAGGAAAGGAGTCCTGGTCGATGCGCTGCAAGGTGGGGAAGAAGGTGAAGTCCTCCTTGATGCAACTCCTTTTTACGCTGAGTCGGGCGGTCAGGCTGGAGATGCCGGATCCCTGTTGCATGAGGGACTGACGGTTGCAGTGACTGATACGAAGAGACCTCTTGAGGGATATCACTTGCACAAGGTTCTCATCAGGAAGGGGGTGCTCAGGACCGGCGCACTGGTTTCGGCCGAGGTCGATGTTGTCCGCCGCAGTTCGACGATGAGAAACCATACCGCGACGCACCTTATCCATGCTTCACTCAGAAATCTGCTGGGAGGGCATATCAAGCAGGCGGGCTCTTACGTATCATCCGAGCGACTGCGCTTCGACTTTACACACTTTGACTCACTTGACCGCAACACGATCGAGGCGATAGAGGATGAAGTGAATGACGCGATCCTGAAGAACCTCGGCGTCAACACAACGGTCATGGAGACGAAAGAGGCCATCGAATCGGGAGTGACTGCCCTGTTCGGAGAAAAATACGGTGATGAGGTTAGGGTGGTTGCGATCCCGGAGACAAGCTCGGAACTCTGCGGGGGGACGCACGTTCATGCCACCGGCGATATTGGTCTCTTCAAGATACTCTCTGAAGGTAGCGTTGCTTCAGGCATTCGAAGAATAGAGGCGGTTACGGGGAAGACCGCATTCAATTATTTTAGAGAGGAAGAAGGTGAACTGAGGCGGATCTCCGAAGTTCTGAAAACGTCGGAGAAGCCGGCAGAGAGGCTCATGAAGGTCCTGGCGGATATGAAGGCAATCGAAAAAGAACTGGAGTCTTATAAGGGGAAGTCAGCCTCGGAGCATTCAGAAAAGGTCCTTGAAAAAGCGAGGGAGATCAAGGGGATCAAGGTCATAGCCTGCAGAGTCGACGGTTTGGACGGCAAGGACCTCAGGACCATGGCTGATAATGTGAGGGAAGGTCTGGGCTCAGGGATTTTACTGCTTGCATCGGTAAAAGACGATCAGGCGTCGATGGTTGCAATGGTGACGAAAGATCTCACTCAGAAATTCAGTGCCGGAAATCTTCTGAAAAAGATTGCTTCGGAGGCAGGCGGCAAAGGTGGGGGAAAGCCTGACCTCGCCCAGGGCGGCACGAAAGAACTCGGCAGGCTGGACACTGCCCTCGAATTATTATATGACCTGGTTACAGAAACAAAATAGCGTCTGATTTCCTCAATGCTGATGAGGAGTGATGTGCTACCGAGGCGAATTATACAATCTTGACATGGTTCACTTGTTAGTTTAGTATATAACCATGATAAAGGTTAATATTCATGAAGCAAAGACGCATCTGTCCCGCTACCTTGAGGAGGTGGAGCAGGGTGAGACTATTGTGGTGTGCAGACGAAATCTGCCTATTGCTGAAATCCGGCCGCTTGCACCGCATAAAAAAATCAAGAGATCGATAGGCTTGGGTAAAAAGAATTTCAAAGTCCCTGCATCGTTCTTTGAAGAGCTTCCTGAAGAAACACGTGCCCTTTTCAATGGTGCAGAAGTCTGAATATTCTTCTGGACACATGTGCTTTTTTATGGATAGTC